>NZ_JADPKE010000108.1:0-751 GCF_023073795.1 Bradyrhizobium sp. 159
CGGCTATCGGCGCCTGCATGTTCTGCTCAGGCGGGAGGGCTATCTGGTCAACCACAAGAAACTGTTCCGGCTCTACCAGGAAGAGAGGCTCGCGGTCCGTCGCCGTGGTGGCCGCAAGCGGGCGCTCGGGACCAGGGCGCCGATGGTGGTGCCTATAGCGCCGAATGACCGCTGGTCGCTCGACTTCGTCTCGGACCAGCTCACCGATGGCCGCCGCTTCCGCATCCTGACCGTGGTCGACGAGTGCACGCGCGAATGCCTGGCGTTGATGGCCGACACCTCGCTGTCGGGCTCCCGGGTAGCGCGGGAGCTGGACCGGCTGATCATCGAGCGCGGCAAGCCCAAAATGGTGGTCAGCGACAACGGCACCGAATTGACCAGCAACGCCATCCTGACATGGGCCGATCAGAGCCGCGTCGCCTGGCATTACATCGCGCCCGGCAAGCCGACGCAGAATGCCTTCATCGAAAGCTTCAATGGCCGTCTCCGAGACGAATTGTTGAACGAGACGCTGTTCACGTCGCTGGCCCAGGCCCGGGTCGAACTCGGACATTGGCGGGCCGACTACAACGATACGCGACCTCACTCGCAACTCGGATGGAAAACACCATCGGAGTTTGCCTTCACCTGCAACCCGCGACGGGATCTGGCGCTGCGCTATGCCGATGGCTCCGCACCAGCTCCCGTCGCTACCACCGCCCATTCGGGTAAATCCAACAGCCGGGGCGAACTCAGGACTGGATAAAACTTG
>NZ_JADPKE010000026.1:0-747 GCF_023073795.1 Bradyrhizobium sp. 159
ATCCTCGCAGCCACCGCCCAAAACCTTCGAAAGATGGCCAAGCTGATCCCGATGCCCACCCCGACGCTCGCATAGGGTCAGTAAGAGCAGTTCCGGCCACGTCGCGACGGAGCTATTACAACGAAATACTGCCGGCCTTTTTCAACGGAATCGGCCAAAAGCGGTCGTAGGGTCTAGTCAATCTACCGAAGTAGACGCGATCGGTTCCATCAAAAGAAGAATGGATTGCTTCTCCATCTAAGTGTCTTCCACGCGATTACACCCCGATCAGCGTACTCGATATGCCATGACCGACGTGGTTTGTTCTGATCGTCGGATCGACACGCGCTGCAGTAGTTCGGCGCTGGAGATCGCGCTCAAGATTTTCCGGAACTTTCGTCCGCGCCCAAGCCCGAAAATTGGAACAGCGCCGCACGTTGAAGCCGAAGCCAAAGAGCCGATGGCTAATTCCTTTGGCGTTCTGGGCAAGCTCTATCTGACGCAATCGTCAGGAGGTCTTTTTCCGGTGAAGCGGTCAGTCATCCAATTTACCGCCGCCATCGCGCTCGCCTGGGCTGCGCGTCCGTGGCCGATACCGGGCAACACCACCATCCTGACCTTGCTGCCGGCTTTGCACAACTTGTCCATGTAGGCCTGCGTGACCGCGGACTGGATGACCTGGTCGTTGGCCCCCTGCGCAAGAAAGATGGGGATCTCAGGGGAGAGCACCCTGGTGCTGTTCTGTTCGAGAAGCGATCGCCAAGGTTC
>NZ_JADPKE010000105.1:0-747 GCF_023073795.1 Bradyrhizobium sp. 159
CATGGCGGATCGGCTGTTCATGGATGAGACCAAGGCGCCGGTACTCGATCCGGGGCGCGGCCAAACGAAGAAGGGCTACTTCTGGGCGATCGCCTCAGACGACCGCGGCCACAGCGGCCCAAGTCCGCCGATCGTGCTGTTCCGATATGCCCCCGGTCGCAGCGGTGCCTTTGCGGAGCAGTTCCTGGATGGCTTTTGCGGACGCTTCCTGCAATGCGATGCCTATGACGGTTATGACCGGCTGACCGAAGTCGTTCGACCGCAAGGGCCGTGGACGCTCGTGCATTGCTGGAGCCATTTGCGCCGGCGCTTCGTCAAATTGGTGCGCAACAGCAAGTCTCCGATCGCCGAGGCCGCCGTCCGGCAGATCGCGCAGCTTTACGCCATCGAAGCCATGGTGCGCGGCTCGTCGCCGGACATCCGGTTGGCCGCGCGCAAGGAGCACTCGCTGCCCCTCATTGCGGCTTTAAAACCGTGGTTTGAGAAGCAGCTTTCCATGATCTCCAGCGGCTCAACGCTCGCCGAGGACATCCGCTATGCGCTCAATCACTGGCAGGGGTTGACCCGCTTCCTCGAAGACGGGCGTCTCGAACTCGACACCAACCCGGTCGAGAACGCCATCCGGCCGGTCTGCCTAACCAGAAAAAATGCGCTCTTCGCGGGCCATGAAATCGGGGCAGAAAACTGGGCCATGCTGGCGTCGATAGTCGCTACCTGCAAGCTCAACAGCGTCAACCCGGCTGCCTA
>NZ_JADPKE010000068.1:0-135538 GCF_023073795.1 Bradyrhizobium sp. 159
TGCAGATAGTTGCGCTCAATCGTCCGGTCATAGCTGTTGTCGCGCATCGGATCGTCCTCCGCTGGAGCGATCCAATCAGCGAATTAGTGAACATGCACAGCAATGACGACGTGGCGACATCACGGCGCCTCGATCACCGTCGGCACGCCTGGCTCCAGCAGGCGCAAGCGCGTCCCGAAGCCGAGCACGTCGAAGGTCTTGCGCAGATCCTCGCTGCTCTGGCGGAAATGAGCCCAGCCTTCGGTGTGCAGCGGCACGATCGTCGCATCGGGAAAGGCACGCGCGGTCTCGATGGTGTCGTTGGTGTCCATGGTGAGATGGAACGGCCCGCGCGTTTGCGCCGCGCCTGCGAAGGGCAGCACCACACCGCATTTGAAGCGGCGCGCGACTTCGGCGACGCCGTCGAACCAGGTGGTGTCGCCGCTGATATAGACCGGCCGCGTGTCCTTCCGGCTCGACGACACCACGAAGCCGATGACGTCGCCGGACAAGGGCTCGATGCCGGCCGGGCCATGGCGCGCGGGCGTCGCGGTGATGGTCAGCGCATTGCCGTCGCCGTCCCTGAGATGCGCGGCGCTCCAGGGCGCAAGGCCCTCGACATGGCCGCCGAGGCGCTTTGCGCCGGCTTCGGTCGTCAGCACGCGCTTGACCTTGCCGAGAAGCTCCCGGCCGGAATTGTCGAGATTGTCGGAGTGCTGATCGTGGCTCAGCAACACGGCGTCGATCGGACCGATTGCGTCAGGCCTGACGGCAGGTCCGATCGTCTTCTCCAGCTTCACATGCGGCAGTTGATAGGCACCGGGCGCGTCGAAGGTGGGGTCGGTGAGCAGGCGAAAGCCGTCGATCTCGATCAGCGCAGTGGGGCCGCCGATCAGGGTGATGGAAACGGGCATGATGAACTCCTGTTACGAGACGAGCTTTGCCGGACGCGTCACCAGATAGATACCGAGCGCGACTGGAATGATCCCGAGCAAATCGCGGGCCTCGACATGCTCGCCGAGCACGAGAAACGCGAACAGCATGCCCAGTGGCGGCATCAGGAAATGATAGGCGCTGGCGGCGGTGGCGCCACACACTTTCAGGAGATGAAACCAGAGCAGGTAGGCGAGGATCGAGCCGCCGAGCACGAGGAAGGCAAAGGCGCCGATCAGGCTCGGGGTGACCACGATCGCGTGAACGTCGGCGAAGGTGAGCGCGACCGGCGCCAGCACGATGCCGGCGGCGAGATTCTGGATGCCGTTGCCGATCCACAACGAGCCCTTCGGCGCCAGCAGCTTGAACAGGATGGTGCCGGCTACGATCGAGGCCAGTGAGGCCAGCGTGAACAGGATGCCGTGCAGGCTGTCGGTGCCGACCGACAAACGGTGCCACACGATGAAGGTGACACCGATGACGCCGAGCAGCAGGCCCGCCGCCTTGCGCCAGGTCGTGCCTTCGCCGAGCAGCAGCGCCGCAAGCGCAGCCGTGAACACCGGATTGGCCGAGACGATCAGCCCGCCGAGGCCCGCGGAGACCGATTGCAGGCCGGTATAGCCGAGCCCGAGATAGAGGGCGTTGTTGGCGATGCCGAGCACGGCGAAGATCGCGGCGTCGCGCCAGGACAGGGACCAGCCGTCGCCTCGAATCCAGGTCGCGCCCAGGATCAGAACGCCGGCCAGCGAGAAGCGCGCGGCGAGCAGGATCAGTGGCGGGCAATAGGTGACGCCGATCTTGCCGGCGATGAAGGCGTAGCTCCAGAGCAGGCAGAACAGGCCGATATAGAGCGGCAGCGGATTGAAACGGCTGCGGGGGACGGCGATCGATGGGGCGAGCGACATGACATTCTCCTGAGCCCTCGATCTAGGAAGGCAGCTTGCCATTTGGAAATTAAATGATTAACTTCCATTCAGTGGATTTTCGAATGGAGGCGGCGATGCTCGATCTCGAGCTGCTGCGCAGCTTCGTCTCGGTGATCGAGGCCGGCGGCTTCACCCGCGCCGGCGAGCGCGTTCACCGCACGCAGTCGACCGTGAGCCAGCAGATCAAGCGGCTGGAGGAGGACGTCGGCCAGGCGCTGCTGCACCGCGACGGCAAAGATGTCCGCCCCACAGAGGCCGGCGAGCGGCTGCTGTCCTATGCGCGGCGGCTGCTCTCGCTGGCCGAGGAGGCGCGCGACGTGCTGCGCCAGCCCGAGGGCGAAGGCGCGATCCGGCTCGGCATTCCCGAGGATTTCGCGGCATACCGACTGGCGAAACTGCTCGGTGCGTTCTCGCGCTCGCATCCGCGCCTGCGGCTCGACGTCCGCGCCGACCAGAGCAAGCATCTGGCCCGTGATCTCGAACGCGGCGAACTCGATCTTGCGCTGTACAAGCGCGAGGCCGGCGCGAAGGACGCCATCGCGGTGTGGCCCGAGCGGGTGCACTGGGTCACCAGCAAGAGCCATCCGGTCGACGTCAACGTGCCCTCGGTGCCGCTGATCGGGTTTCCGCTCGGCTGCATCTATCGCGCCGGCGCCATTCACGCGCTGGAAAGCGCGGGCCGCGCCTGGCACACCGCCTACACGTCATCCAGTCTCGCCGGCATCCAGGCCGCGGTCGCCGCCGGCATGGGGCTGAGCATCCTGTCGGAGATGGCCATCCAGTCCGACCACCGCGTGCTGACCGCCAAGGATGGCTTTGCGCCGATCAACCGCACGGAGGTGGCATTGATGGCCGCGCCCGGCGCCAGCCCCGCAACGCTGCGGCTGGCCGATCGGCTCGCCGAGTTCTGCGATGATGTGCAGGCGAAGGCGGCCTAATAACACCGCGACGCGGCGATCGCGTGGACGCGGCGGTCGCCGAGCAGATGGGCGACAAAGCCGTTGGTCGGAAAGACCTTTGCGAAGGCGGCATCGCGGATGCTGAGGCCGCCAGTATAGGCGCCGAAGGCCGGCATCACGGCCCGCATCCCGTCACTGGCAAAGCAGCGGCGCTCCATCGAGCGGCCGCGCGTGGAAACGCGGGCCTTCGGATGCAGATGGCCGGCAATCTCGCCGCTTGCGCCGGTCGGCTCGTGGCGGAAGGCGATCGGGCCAACCAAGACTTCGTCGGCGGCGGTGCCGCCGAGATCACGCGGCAGCATGGGATCGTGATTGCCCGAGATCCAGATCCAGTCGCGGCCGGTCTGGAGTGCGGCGACAGCGTCGCGATCTTCCGCCGACAAACGCTCATGCGCGGTGCGGTCGTGAAAGCTGTCGCCGAGCGCGATGACGATGCGTGGATCATGGCGGGAGATGACAGCAGCAAGGCGGCTTAGCGTCGCCAGCGTGTCGTAGGGCGGCAGCAGCACGCCGCGGGTGGCGAAGCTGGAGGCTTTTTCCAGATGCAGGTCGGAGACGACGAGCAGGCGCTGCTCTTCCCAGAACAATGCACCGGCGAGGTCGGCCGCGAACGTCACACCGCTGATGGTAACCTTCGAAACGCGCATGTCCTCGACATCTCCTGAAACCTGCGCGCCTGCCGTCACGTCCGAACCTGCTCTTATCCCATGGCCTCTTTGACCAGCTCGTCGGCGGCTTCCGCCAACAGCTCGTCGCCAGCTTCGCCATAAACTGACTCGCGGCCGATTTCCAGCATCACGGGGACGGCGAGCGGGGAAACGCGGTCGAGTTCCCGAAGCGTGATCCGGCCCTGAATACGCATCAGCATGTCGCTGAGACGGCGCAGGTCGAGCAGGCCGGTGGCGGCATCGGCGCGGGCGGCGCGCAAGAGCACGTGATCGGCCTGGTGCTTGCGCAGCACGTCGTAGACCAGATCGGTGGAGAACAGCACCTGGCGCCGGCTTTTCTCTTCGCCGGTATGGCGTCGCGCGATCAGGCCGGAGATGATCGCGCAATTGCGGAAGGTGCGCTTCATGAGCGCCGATTCGGCGAGCCAGGCTTCGAGATCGTCGCCGAGCATGTCGGGGTCGAACAGGGCATCGAGATCGATCCGGCCGTCCCGGATCATGAACGACATATCGCCAAGCGCCCAGACCGCGATCGCATATTCGTTGGCAACGAAGCCGAGCGGCCGGGCGCGGGCGCGTTCGAGACGACGCGTCAGCAGCATGCCGAGGGTCTGGTGCGCGAGACGGCCCTCGAACGGATAACAGACGAGATAATGCTTGTTGGCGCGTGGAAAGCTCTCGACCAGGAGCTCGCGCACCGCGGGCACGCGGGAGACATCCTTTTGCAGCGACAGCCAATCGCGCACCTGCTCGGGCAAGCCACCCCATGCGCGCCCATCATCGAGCAGCCGGCGCACGCGCTCGGCGAGATAGGTCGAGAGCGGGAATTTGCCGCCCATATAGGACGGCACCTTCGGATCCTTGTCATGCGCGCGCGAGACATAGACCTGGTCCTCGACCAGGGTCTCGTAGCGGACCACCTCGCCGCTGAACACGAAAGTGTCGCCGGGGCTCAAGCCCTCGATGAAGGCTTCCTCGATCTCGCCAAGCAGCCTGCCGCCGCGCGCGATCACCCCGGTCGAGCCGCCTGCTTTTCCTTCACCGCCGCGCGAGCGCACTAGCCGCACCTTCAGCATGTCGTCCTCGACGATAGTGCCGACATTCATGCGGTAGCTCTGCCGCACTTTTGGGTTGGCGACGCGCCAGCGTCCTTCCTTGTCCTGCTTGATACGGGCGAAGCGCTCATAGGTCTTCAGCGCATAGCCGCCGGAGGCGACGAAATCGACCACGTCGTCGAAATCCTGCCGCGACAGGTTTGCGTAGGGCGCGGCGGTGCGAACCTCGCCGTAGAGCTCGTGCGAGAGGAACGGCTCGCCGCAGGCGCAGCCGAGCACGTGCTGGGCGAGCACATCGAGCGCGCCCGTGCGCAGCGGCGGCGTGTCCTGCGCATTCTCCGCGATGGCATCGATGGCGACGCGGCACTCCAGCACCTCGAAGCGGTTGGCGGGCACCAGCACCGCGCGCGAGGCTTCGTCGAGGCGGTGGTTGGCGCGGCCGATGCGCTGCATCAGGCGCGAGGATCCCTTGGGTGCGCCGATATTGACGACGAGATCGACGTCGCCCCAGTCGACGCCGAGGTCGAGCGAGGAGGTGCAGACCACGCCACGCAGCCTGCCCGTCGACATCGCGTCCTCGACCTTGCGGCGCTGGGCGACGTCCAGCGAGCCGTGATGCAGGGCGATGGCGAGGCCGTCATCGTTCATGCTCCAGAGATTCTGGAACAGCATCTCGGCCTGGCTGCGGGTGTTGACGAATACCAGCGTGGTCTTGTTCGCCTTGATCAGCTCGTAGATCTCAGGGAGCGCGTGGCGCGCGCTGTGACCGGCCCAGGGCAATCGCTCGCGCGTATCCAGCATCTCGACCAAAGGCGGCGCGGCGCCACCGGCGATGACGATGTCGGCCGCAGCTTCCCTGCCTTCGGGCTGCGGCACCAGGAAGCGCGCGAGCTGCTCCGGCTCGGCGACGGTCGCCGACAGGCCGATCGCACGCAGCTGCGGCGCCAGCCGCCATAGCCGCGCCAGCCCGAGTGAGAGCAAATCGCCACGCTTCGACGTCACCAGCGCATGCAGCTCGTCGAGCACGATGCGCTTCAAGGAGGAGAACAGGAATGGCGCGTCGTCGGAGGACAGCAACAGCGCAAGCTGCTCGGGCGTGGTCAGCAGAACGTCCGGCGGGTAGCGCCGCTGCCGCTGCCGGCGCGACACCGGCGTGTCGCCGGTGCGAGTCTCGACCTTGATCGGCAGCGCCATCTCGGCGATCGGCCGCTCCAGATTGCGCGCGATGTCGACGGCGAGCGCTTTCAGCGGCGAGATGTAGAGCGTGTGGAGACCGCCGCTGCGCTGCAGGCTGCGTCCGGTGGAGACGAGGCTCTTCTTCGCGCTAGCCTCCCGCCGAGCTGCATCAGAAGACAGCTCCACCAGCGTCGGCAGAAATCCCGCCAGCGTCTTGCCGGCGCCGGTCGGCGCGATCAGCAGCGCCGAGCGGTCCTCGCGTGCCTTCTCCAAGAGCGCCAATTGATGGGCGCGCGGCGACCAGCCGCGGGCTGCGAACCACGCGTTGAAGCGGTCCGGCAGCAGCGCAGGCGTCTCGGCCGGGGATTTGAGGATGCGGGGCGGCACGGCATAAGAAGTAAGCCGTGCGCGCGGGTTCGTCGAGGGGTTGAAGCGGCCGAATAGCCGACGCCACTGTCCCTGTCCCCTTGTGGGAGAGGGTGGATCGCCGCGCAACGGCGAGACGGATGAGGGGTCTCTCCCCACGAATCTAACTCTCGTTTGGAGGCGCGGATAAAAACCCCTCATCCGGCGCTTCGCGCCACCTTCTCCCGCAAGGGGAGAAGGAAGAGCTTCCCTACTCCGACATCGGCTTGTCGGAGATGTCCCAGTCCTTGCCGGTGAACGTCGAGATGAACAGCGTCTTCATTGGCGTGTAATTCTCGGGCGTGTAGCTGTAGGTGACGCCGTCGAGGAAATAGGGCGAGTGGAAACCGTTGAGGTTTGATGCCTGCTTCAGCACGTTGGCGCGGGTGAGCTCGTCGCCGCAGCGGCGCAGGATCTCGCCCATGGTCACCGCCTGGCCGTAGCCGGCGAAGGCGATGGTGTTGTCGGGATCGATCGCCGGTGTGTATTTCTTGCGCAGCTCCTCGAACGCCATCACGTCGGGGTCCTTCTCCCATTTCGGCAGGCCGACCTCCTTGTTGTAGCGGATGGCAACGATGCCGGTGGCGTTCTCGAGGCCCGCGGCGCTGAGGATGGAGCGGCCGGTCGAGCCGGCCGACAGCAGCTGCAGCGGTTTCCAGCCGAGCTCGGCTACTTTCCGAATCGACTGCGACGACGCCTTGCCAGTGGAGATGTTGTAGAAGACATCGGCGCCCGACTTCGAGAGGTTGATGAGCTGGGAATCGACCGTCGGCTCGGTGAGATCGTAGGTCTGCTCCATGATCACCTGCGCGGTGCCGCCGGCATCGGCCAGCACCTTCTTGAAGGGACCCAGGAAGTCGCGGCCGAAATCGTCGTTCTGGTAGAGGATGCCGATCTTGGCGTTCGGCTTCACGCTGACGACGTGCCGGGCCAGTATGCGCGCCTCGGTCGGGTAGAGCGGCAGGCCCGCCATGGTCCATTTGAACTCTTTCGGGTTATTCCACTTCGACGCCCCGGTGTTGAGCAGGAGCTGCGGCACGCCCTTGGAGTTCAGGTATTTGTGCACGGCGGTCTGCGGTGCGGTGCCGAGCGAGCCGTAGAGCGCCAGCACCTCCTCCTGCTCGACCAGGCGCCGCGTCGCCTCGACGCATTTCGGGGCGCTGTAGGCATCGTCCATGGTGAGGAACTTGATCTTGCGCCCGTTGATGCCGCCCTTCTCGTTCAGCATCTGGAAATATGCCTCGCCAATGCGGCCGAGCACGCCGTAGAGCGAGCCGGGGCCGGAATGCGGCACGGTCTGCCCGATCTTGATCTCGGTGTCGCTGGCCCCCGCATCGTATTTCTTCTCCGCGGCCCAGACATAAGGCGCAGGCAAAGTGGATGCGGCAATTGTGGCGAGCGCGGCGGCGCTGAAGTCGCGCCGCGATGGATTCTTGGTCATGTTTGTTTCTCCCTGTGCGCGCATTGTGCTGGCACCGCCGCACGGCTCGCAAGTGGGAAGTCGCAGCTTTGCGACGCAATGACGCTCAAATTGCCAGGCGATTAGCGCCTAGACTCAAGTTTTCTCGGCAACGGCGACGAGGCCGCGCACCGGCTCGTTGTTCTCGTTGCGCGGCGAGGCCGGCTCCAGTGTCAGCAGCTTGAGCCCGGCTTTCGCGATGGCGGCGCGCACATATTCCGCGGAATGGGCGTAGCGCAGGCCTTCGCCGAGCACGATGCCGCTGCCGTCATGCGTCTCCAGCGTGAAGGCCAGCACGCCGCCGGCTGCGAGCACGCGCTTGGCCTCGGTGAGCACCGGCGCAAGATCAGAGAGATAGACGAAGGCATCCGCGGCAACCACGAGGTTCGCGCTCGCATCACTCTTGTCGCGCAGACCTTCGATCATGTCGGCGACTTCGAGCTCGGCATAGAGATTGGTGGCGCGCGCCTGCTTGATCATGCCGGGCGACAGATCGATGCCCACGAAATGATCGACCTGCTTGGCGAAGGCGGCAGCCGCGAGCCCGGTGCCGCAGCCGAGATCGATGGTGCGCTTGAAGAAGGCGGGCTTCTTGGCTGCCGCGCGTGAGGCCAGCACCGCCTTGAAGATCAGGCTCGGGGCGCGGTAGCCGAGATCGTTGATCAGCGTGTGCTCGAAGCGCGGCGCATATTGATCGAACAGGGCCTGCACATAGGCCTTCGGCATCTCCGCCATCTCGGCATCACCGAGCCGCATCAGATGCAGGCCGGCGCCGTGCTGATCCTCGGGATCGGACCTGAGCGCTTCACGAAACGCCGCGATGGCCTTGTCGCGCTCTCCGAGCTGCTGACGGACTTCGCCGAGCGTGAACCAGGCCGAGGTGAAGTTCGGCGCGAGCTCGATCGCCTGCTCCAGCAGGTCCGCGGCCGCGGGCAGATCGCCCTTGAGTTGGAGGTCGCGCGCGAACTCGAAGCGGCGGTCGGCCATGAGATCGCCGGAGGTCAGGAACAAGCGCAGCGGCATAGGAACTCGGCTCGTCATTGCCGGGCTGACCCGGCAATCCATCAAAAAACGACTGTTTAAGTGGATGGATGCGCGGGTCAAGCCTCCGCCCATTGGCTTCGGCGGGCTTTTTACACCGCCGGGCCGGCGAAGCCTAACGGAGACGGCAAGCCCGCGCATGACAGGTGAATTCGGGGCGCCTGCCTCCTATATCGTCTCCATGCGCCCGCAAGACATCCTGCTGCCAGTTGCTGCCGGCCTGTGCTGCAAGCCCGGCGGCTTCCATATCGACCCCGTGCGCCCGGTTGAGCGGGCGGTGATCACCCACGGCCATTCCGATCATGCCCGCGCCGGCCATGGCGCGGTGCTGGCGACGCAGGAAACGCTGGACATGATGCGGCTGCGCTATGGCGAGCATTTTGCAGGCTCGACGCAAGCGATCCGCTATGGCGAGGAGGTCCGGCTCGGCGACGTCACCGTCAAGTTTCACCCGGCCGGACACGTCTTGGGCTCGGCACAGATTGCGGTGAGCTGCAAAGACACCTGCATCGTCGCCTCCGGCGATTACAAGGACGCACCCGATCCGACCTGCACGCCGTTCGAGCTCGTGCCCTGCGACGTTTTCATTACCGAGGCGACCTTCGGGCTGCCGGTATTCCGTCATGGCGATGCCGCCGACGAGGTGAAGAAGTTGCTCGCCTCCGTCGCCCTGTTTCCGGAGCGCGCGCATCTCGTCGGCGCCTATTCGCTTGGCAAGGCCCAGCGCGTGATCGCACTCTTGCGCCAGGCCGGCTACGACGCGCCGATCTACCTGCATGGTGCGATGGAGACGATCACGCATTACTATCAGAGCCGCGGCATCGAACTCGGCGAGCTCAGGCCCGCGAAAGGCGTGAAGAAAGCGGCGCTCGCCGGCACGATTACGCTGGCACCGCCGTCGGCAACATCCGATCTCTGGACACGGCGCTTCCCCGATCCTCTTACCGCCTTCGCCTCCGGGTGGATGCGCGTGCGCGCCCGAGCGCGGCAGCGCGGCGTCGAGCTGCCGCTGGTGATCTCCGACCATGCCGACTGGGACGGCCTCACCGCCACGATCGGTGCGACAGGTGCCGGCGAGATCTGGGTCACCCACGGCCAGGAAGACGCGCTGGTGCATTGGTGCCAAAGCAAGGGCTTGAAGGCGCGGCCGCTTGATCTCGTCGGCTATGGCGACGAGGAGGGGAGCGAGACGCCAATTGAAGGCGAGGCGGAGGCATGAACCGCTTCGCCGAGCTTCTGGACCGTCTCGCCTACGAGCCCGGCCGCAACAACAAGCTGCGGCTGATCACCGGCTATTTCCGCGAGGTCGGCGATCCCGACCGCGGCTACGCGCTCGCCGCGCTGACGGGCGCGCTCAGCTTCAAGCACGCCAAGCCGGCCCTGATCCGCGATCTCATCGCCGCGCGCACCGACCCGGTGCTGTTCGGGTTGAGCTACGATTATGTCGGCGATCTCTCGGAGACGGTGGCGCTGATGTGGCCAAAGCAGGCGCATGGTAATAACGAATCCTTTCCGGGCTACCCCTCTCCCCAGCCCTCCCCCACATCCACATCCGCCTTCGCTCTTCGAGCTTCGACGGACGAGAGGGGGGAGGGAGCGCAGCGGAGTACTGCGCAATCACCTGATGCTTCGGTAACCATCGCAAAACAGTCCAAGCGTGAGGGACACACGAGCCTCACCGTTCCCTCCCCCCTTGTGGGGGAGGGTCAGGAAGGGGGGTACCGCGGGCGCGATACCAATGTGTCCTCTCACCCAAGCAACCACAACAGCCCGCCACCCCCATCCCTCACCGAAGTCGTCACCACACTGCGAACGCTCGGCAAGACCGAGCTGCCAAGGCAACTCGAACGCTGGCTTGACGAGCTCGATGAGACCGGCCGCTGGGCACTGCTGAAGCTCGTCACCGGTGGGCTTCGCATCGGCATCTCCGCGCGTCTTGCCAAGACCGCGGTAGCGGCGCTCGGCGACAAGGATCCGCACGAGATCGAGCTGATCTGGCCGGGGCTCGCCCCGCCGTATCTCGACCTCTTCGCGTGGCTCGAGGGGCGCGCCGAAAAGCCGGTCAATCGCGATCCGGCGCCGTTTCGGCCCGTGATGTTGGCGCATGCGATCGAGGACATGGATTTCGCCGCACTCGATCCCGCCGATTACATCGCCGAATGGAAATGGGACGGCATCCGCGTGCAGGCGGTGGCAGGGCGCGATGATCGCGGCCACATCACGGCGCGGCTCTACTCGCGCACCGGCGAGGACATCACGGGAAGCTTTCCCGACCTCGTGCCGGCGCTGCGCTTGCCCGGCGCCATCGACGGCGAGCTGCTGATCCTGCGTGAGGGCCGCGTGCAGAGTTTCAACGTCCTGCAACAGCGGCTGAACCGCAAGGTGGTCTCGCCGAAGCTGATCAAGGAATTTCCGATCCACTTGCGCGCCTACGATTTGCTGGGCGACGACGAGAACGATCTGCGCGAGCTGCCGTTCGCGGAACGGCGTGAGCGGCTGGAGACCTTCATCGCAAAGCTTGACGATCCCCGCATCGACCTGTCGCCCACCATCCCGTTCGCAAGCTGGGAGGCGCTGACCGCTGCGCGCGCCGATCCTGCCAGCGCCGGTGCGGGCGAAGATGCGGACGCGGTCGAAGGCGTGATGCTGAAGCGGCGCGATGCGCCCTATATGCCGGGGCGGCCGAAGGGACAATGGTGGAAGTGGAAGCGCGACCCGCACATCATCGATGCCGTGCTGATGTACGCGCAGCGCGGTCATGGCAAGCGCTCGTCTTATTATTCCGACTACACGTTTGGCGTCTGGACCGCAGGCGATGGCGGCGACGAGTTGGTGCCGGTCGGGAAAGCCTATTTCGGCTTCACCGACGAGGAGCTGTTGCAGATCGACCGCTTCGTCCGCCGCAACACCACCGAGAAATTCGGCCCCGTCCGCCATGTCGTGCACGAGCCGGACAAGGGGCTGGTGCTGGAGGTCGCTTTCGAAGGGCTCCAGCGCTCGCCGCGACACAAATCCGGCGTCGCCATGCGTTTTCCCCGCATTAGCCGCTTGCGCTGGGACAAGCCGCCGCGCGAGGCCGATCGGCTGGAAACGCTGGAAAGGATGCTGAAGGCGGAGGCGGCGGAGATCGAGGCGTGAAAGCGCGCTGAGTCGAGGCTCGTTTCTCGCCCAGGCAGAGGTGCGCTCCCTCTCCCGCAAGCGGGAGAGGTTTGCACCGCGCCCGCGGCGGGCGGCGCGCCCAAATCGTGGCCCTGGCGCTGCCCGAATTAAAATGCGGTAAGCTGATTGACGCACCGTTGCGGGTTCCCCATGTGCCCCGCGGTGACCTATAATCGGGGCGAATCCCCGTTGAGGAGTTTCTTGCGATGGCCCACGACGTCAGAGATTTGCCGGCTGGCCGCAGCGATGGCCTGAACCGCTTTCTCGGCGGCACGCCGCTGGCGGTCGCGTTTCGGCTGGTCCTGCTCTCGATCCTGGTCGGCGTCGTGCTGGCCGCGATCGGCTTCGATCCCTGGAATATCATCTACAGCATCCGCCTGTTATTCCAGCGGCTGTGGGATCTCGGCTTCGATGCCGTGAACTGGCTGTGGCGCTACTTCCTGCTGGGCGCGGTCATCGTTATTCCGATCTGGCTGCTGTCGCGCGTGTTCGGCGCGCCGCGCGGCAGGTAAGGATTTAGGGGCCCGCAGCCGATGCAACTACGCTTTGTCGGCTGCGGTGACGCCTTCGGCTCCGGTGGCAGGCTCAACACCTGCTTCCACATCTCGGGGCGCGAGACCAATTTCCTGATCGATTGCGGCGCGTCGGCTCTGCCGGCCCTGAAACGGCTGGAGATCGAGCGCAATGACATCGATCTCATTCTCATCACACATTTCCACGGCGATCATTTCGCCGGGCTGCCATTCTTCCTGCTCGACGCCCAATTCTCGCGGCGGACGCGGCCGCTGACGATTGCGGGCCCGCAAGGCATCGAGATGCGACTAACGCAGGTGATGGAAGCGCTGTTCGAGCACTCCTCGAAGACAAAACAAGGTTTCGAGCTCTCCGTCGTCGAACTCGCGCCTCAGCAAAGCCAAAGCTTCGACGCAGTGACAGTGACGCCCTACCCGGTCGTGCACGGCCAATCCGGCGGGCCATTCCTGGCCTATCGCGTCGAGGCTGAGGGCCGCACGCTCGCCTACAGCGCCGATACCGAATGGACGGAGACGCTCATTCCGCTGGCGCATGGCGCGGATCTTTTCATTGCCGAAGCCTATATGTACGAGAAGGCGGTCAAGAACCATCTCAGCCTGAAGACCTTGGAACAGCATCTGCCCGCGATCGGCGCAAAGCGCCTCGTCCTCACCCATATGAGCGAGGACATGCTGTCGCGCCTGGACGACATCGAGCATCTCGCCGCCGAAGACGGCATGGCGCTCGTGTTCTGACATGCACGCGCCCGTTCATCCCAGGATCGGTTCCCGCCAGGTGTTCGCCATCGCCGGGCCTGCGATGGTCGCGAACCTCACTACGCCGCTGATCGGCGTGGTCTCGACCACAGCGATCGGACGGCTCGACGATGCGGCGCTGCTCGGCGGCGTCGCGATCGCGTCAGTGATTTTCGACTGCCTGTTCTGGCTGTTCGGCTTCCTGCGCATGAGCACGCTCGCCTTCACCGCGCAATCGCTGGGCGCTGGTGATACGCGCGAGCCGACCGCGATCCTGGCGCGCGGTTTCATCGTTGCTGGCCTGATCGGCGCCGCGCTGATCGCACTGCAACTGCCGCTCGCCGCGATGCTGTTCGACCTCATGGGCGGCAGCGAGGGCGTGACGCAGGCCGCGAAGACGTACTTCAAGATCCGGATCTGGTCGTCGCCGTTCGCGCTCGCCAACTACGTCATCCTCGGCTGGCTGATCGGCCAGGCCCGCGCCAATTCGGCTCTGTTGCTTCAGGTCGTCATCAACCTCGTCAACATGGCGGCGACGATCCTGCTGGTGCTGGTCTACGACACCGGCATCGCCGGCGCCGCGAGCGCCGCGCTGTTGTCGGAAGCCGTCGGGTTCGCCCTTGGCGTGATCGTCTGCCGCTATTATGCCGGCGGCGGCTTCGCCGTCCCGTACGCTACGCTGCTCGACCGCGAGAAGCTCCTGCGGATGCTGGCGGTGAATTCGGACATCCTGATCCGCACCGCGGCGCTGATCGCCGTGTTCCTGTTCTTCACCGCCAAGGGCGCACAGGCCGGCGACGTCATGCTGGCCGCCAACTCCGTGCTCAACAACTTCCTGCTGGTCAGCGCCTTCTTCCTCGACGGTCTCGCCAACGCGGCCCAGCAGCTCTGCGGCCGCAGCCTTGGCGCACGCGATGCCAAGGGATTTGCCGATTCGACCCGGCTGGTGCTGCTGTGGGGGCTCGGCTTTGCAATCGTCGTCGCGGTGCTGTTTGCGCTGTTCGGGCCGGCCCTGATCGATTTCATGACGGCAAGCGAAGACGTCCGCCGTACCGCGCGCGACTTCCTGCCGTTCGTTGTACTCGCGCCCCTACCCGGCGTCTTCGCCTTCGGCTTCGACGGCATCTACATCGGCGCGACCTGGGCGCGCGAGATGCGCAATTTGATGCTGGCCTCGCTCGCGATCTTCCTCGGCACCTGGTGGGCGCTGCAATCGTTCGGCAATGCCGGACTGTGGAGCGCCCTGCTGGCCTCCTACGTCTCGCGCGGCGGCTTGCAGGCCGCGCGCTATCCGGCGCAGTTCAGGGCGACGTTTTCGAAGCCGTAGAAAGATCGTACCCGAGATGTTCGTGTCCCGGACGCGCTGCAGCGTGAAACGCTGCTGCGCAGAGCCGGGACCCCGTGGCTTGTGGGCCCCGATCAGCACCGCACCGCCCAAGGCGGCGCGGAGTCCACCTTACATCCCCGGCCAATCTTCCGCCGTGAGCGTCGCCGCATCCGCGCCGACGATCTCGGAGAGCGAATCCCGCCCGGTGCGGAGCAGCGTCGAGGTCAGGTCGCGCTTGATCTCGTCGACGAGGCCGAGTCCTTTGTAGACCAGCGACGAATAGAGCTGGATCAAGCTGGCACCGGCGCGGATCTTGGTCAGCGCGGCCCCGCCCGAATCGACGCCACCAACGCCGATCAGGGGAAATGCGCCCTCGACGCGCACATAGGTCTCCGCGACCATGCGCGTCGACAGGCGGAATAGTGGTCGTCCGGACAGACCGCCCTGCTCCCTGGCGCGCATCTCCTCGCGCAGCGTGGTCGGTCGCGCGATCGTCGTGTTCGACACGATCATGCCGTCGACCCGGCGCGAGCGCGCCACCTGCACGACATCGTCGAGCTGAGCAAGGCTGAGATCAGGCGCGATCTTGAGCAGCACCGGCGTGTCGCCCGCCTTCTGGCGCACCCGTTCGCGCGCGTCGATCACGCGTGCGAGAAGATCGTCGAGCAGTGCGCCTTCCTGCAAATTGCGCAGACCCGGTGTGTTCGGCGAGGAGACGTTGACGGTGAAATAGCTCGCAACCGGCGCAAAGGTCTCTATCAGCTTGACGTAGTCGCCGACGCGATCGGGTGAATCCTTGTTGGCGCCGACATTGACGCCGACGATGCCGCCGTGCGCTGCGCGCGCCGCGAGCCGGCGCAAGGCGACGTCCGCGCCGTCATTGTTGAAGCCCATGCGGTTGATGACGGCCTCGTCGCGCTCCAGCCGGAACAGCCGCGGCCGCGGGTTGCCGCTTTGCGGCTTCGGCGTCACCGAGCCGATCTCGACGAAGCCGAAGCCGAGCCGCAGCAACGCATCCGGCACCTCGGCGCTTTTGTCGAAGCCCGCGGCCATGCCGATCGGATTGGGGAAGTTGAGCCCGAAGGCGCGCACCGCGAGCTTGGGATCATCAAGGCGCGGCTTGACGGGTGGCAAGAAGCGCAGACCCTGGATCGCGAGCCGATGCGCATCCTCCGGGTCGAGCCAGCGCAGCACCGGCAGCGAAAACGCGTCGAAAGCGCGGATCACGGGGCAAGCTCCGGAACATCGTGACCGCCGTCGGAACGCAAGTTGAGGTTCATCACAGCGATCACCGCGCCGAGATCGAGCTCGCCATAAAGGTGCGGAAACAGCTCGTCATTGCGCGATCGCTCCCAGCGCAATTCGCTGCCGAGCGCATCGCCGTCGACCTCGACCAGGAACAGCGCGCGCTGCCCGACATAGTGCTTGCGCAGGGTCTCGGGAACCTGGGCGGCGGTCGAGAAATGGATGAAACCGTCGCGCGCATCGTCCGCGCTGCCACGGTAGACACCCTGCCGTTCCGCCTCGCGCCAAGCCGAGGCCGGACAGATTTTGTAGATCTTGACCACCGCTACCGCAGTCCTGTTTGCTCTTTGAGTCTTTTGGGATTTTTCGTCTCTCGCGGGTCCTCAAAACCCGGCCGCGACCGTAAAGGCGGCCCCTTCCGAACTCAAGACCTAGAGCCTTTCCGTTCCGATGAAATCGGAACGGGCCTCTAGACTCTTGTTTTGACGCGTTTTCTTGACGCGAACCGGTGCCCACTTGGCTTGAAAAAGCTTCTGCCCACCACCCCTTGCGCGAAAAACGGAAAACCGGTTTGATTTGAGGACAGTTTTCCTGAGTTGCTTCGATGGTCAAACAGGCCAAAGCGCAGAGGATGCTGACTCACGACCAGATCTGGGTCGCGCTGGATCGGCTGGCGGCGCGCGCCGGGCTTTCGCCATCCGGCCTTGCCAAGCGCGCGGGGCTCGATCCCACCACCTTCAACAGGTCCAAACGCGTCACCTCCGACGGCCGCGAGCGTTGGCCCTCGACGGAATCGATCGCGAAGGCGTTGGCGGCGGCCGGCGCTTCGATCGACAGCTTTGCGAGGCTGATCGACGAGGAGGCCGGCGAGCCTCACTCGGTGCCGCTGCTCAGCTTCGCACTCGCCGGTGCGAGCGGCGCTTTCGACGAATCGGGCCTTCCATCCGGCAAGGGCTGGACCGAAATCGCGCTTCCCACCGCCGAGAACGGCCACGCCTTTGCGCTGGAGATTTCCGGCGATGCGCTCCAACCAGCCTATCGCGACGGCGACGTCATCCTGGTCTCGCGCGGCACGCCGATCCGCAAAGGCGATCGCGTGGTGGTGAAGACCAAAGCGGGCGAGATGGCGGTCGCGACGCTGAAGCGCCGCACGGCAAAGGCGCTGGACTTGCAGCCGTTCGATGCATCACAGGCGGAGCGGGCGATCGCGGTGAGTGATGTCGCCTGGATGGCGCGGATCGTCTGGGCGAGCCAGTGATTGCGCCCCGCCTGGCGTGGTGAACCAGGCGATGACATCACCCGCGCCGCGCGTTTCGCCGTGGCCCTCGGCAAGGTCAAGTACAAGCAATCGGGACTACGTCTTACGCACTCCGCGCCAGCGCGCCGTCGATCATGTTGACCGCGTTCTGGATGCCGTAGACCGCGACGAAGGAGCCGAAGCGCGGGCCCTTCTCCTGACCGAGCAGCACCTGGTAAAGCATGTTGAACCAGTCGAGCGTGACGCCGGGACGGCCGTCCTTGCCCTTCTTGACCTGATCGAGGAACGGCTCGCGGCGGCCGACCTCGTAGACGACGTTCTGAATGTCCTCGGCCGAGGCGTCCTGCGGCAGTTGCGACAGCGCATCGCGCAGGTCCTGTAGCGCGGCACGCTCGCTATCAGTCGGCTCGCGAAATTGCTTCGTGGGCGCGACGAAGTCGCGGTAGTAGTTGATGGCATAGCCGACCATGGCATCGAGCTTCGGATGCGTCTGCGGGCTCACGCCGGGACGGTAGCGGCCAATAAAACCCCACAAGGTCTCGGCATTCTCCGCGTTCGACGACGACACCAGCGTCAAGAGGAGCTGGAAGGTGACAGGCATGTCGCCTTTCGGCGGATGGCCGTTATGAATGTGCCAGACCGGATTGCCGAGCTGCTGCTTGGCATCCTGCCTGGCAAAGCCGTCGATGAATTGCTGGTAATCGTCGACATTGCGCGGGATGACGTCGAAATAGAGCCGCTTGGCCGCCTTCGGCTCACGGTACATGAACAGCGACAGCGATTCCGGCGAGGCGTAGCGTAGCCATTCGTCGATGGTGAGGCCGTTGCCCTTCGACTTCGAGATCTTCTGGCCCTTCTCGTCGAGGAACAGCTCGTAGTTGAAGCCTTCCGGCGGCGTGGCGCCAAGCGCTCTGGCAATCGCGCCGGACAGCTTCACGGAGTCGATGAGGTCCTTGCCGGCCATCTCGTAGTCGACGCCGAGCGCGACCCAGCGCATCGCCCAATCGGCCTTCCACTGACACTTGACGTTGCCGCCGGTGACCGGCGTTTCGACTTCCTGGTTGGTGTCAGGATCGACATAGGTCACCGTGCCGGCCGCGACATCGCGCCGGATCATCGGCACTTGCAGCACGACGCCTGTCGTCTTGCTGATCGGCAGGAACGGCGAATAGGTAGCGCGGCGGTCGGGCCCGAGCGTCGGCAGGATGATCGCCATGATCTTGTCGTAGGCGGCTAGCATCTTAAGCAGCGTCGCATCGAAGCGGCCCGATGTGTAGTAATCGGTCGAGCTCGCGAACTCGTAGTCGAAACCGAAATGGTCGAGGAAGGCGCGCAGGCGCGCATTGTTGTGCGCGCCAAAGCTGTCATGCGTGCCGAAGGGATCGGGGACGCGCGTGAGCGGCTTGCCGAGATTGGCTTCCAGCGGCGCCCGGTTCTGCACGTTGTCAGGCACCTTGCGCAGGCCATCCATGTCGTCGGAGAAGGCGAGCAGGCGCGTCTTGATCTTGTTCTCAGTCAGCACGCGGAAAGCATGGCGCACCATCGAGGTGCGCGCGACCTCGCCGAACGTGCCGATATGCGGCAAGCCGGAGGGACCGTAGCCGGTCTCGAACAGCACCTCGTCCTTCGGGCTTTTCTTCAGCCGCGCGACGATCGCCTTCGCCTGCTCGAACGGCCAGGCGTTGGATTGTTCGGCGAGCGCACGCAGGTCGCTCGGGTTCGCGGCAAGATCGATAACGGACATCAGGGCCTCCGGGCCGCGGAAAATAGCGATTTCCGGGCAGAATGCAATTTTGTGAGCGAGTGTCAGACCCTCACCCTGAGGAGCGCGCTGTTCGCGCGCGTCTCGAAGGGCGAGGCCATCAGTGGGGCCTTCATCCTTCGAGACGCTTGCTACGCAAGCCCTCAGGATGAGGATCTGAGAGCAGCGAAGAACCTAAAACGGGCTCACCGAAAAATACCGCAGCCACAGATCGGTGTAGCGGCCTTTTTCCCAGACGCGGAACAGGGCCCAGTTCAGGGCCTGGCGCAGCACGTCGTTGCCCTTGCGCACGGCGATGCCGATGCCCTCGCCGAAGAAGCGGCTCTCGACGAAGGGGCCGCCGGAGAAGGCGCAGCAATCGCCGGAATCGGTGCCGTTGATCCAGAACGCGAGCGAGATGGCGTCGCCGAAGATGAAATCGACCTCGCCCTTGCGTAAAGCGCTGCGGAGCGCATCGTCATTGGGATAGGCGTGCAGTTCGGCGTCGGTGAACATCGCCTTGAGATAAGCTTCGTGCGCGGAGCCGGCGATGACGCCGACCTTCTTGCCTTCGAGATATTCGGGCCGGATCTCCGGCATCACCGCGTCCTTGCGCGAGACGAAACGCGCCGGCACCCGGTAATAGGGATCGGTGAAATCGACGCGGGCGCGGAGCTGCGGGCTTACCGCCATCGAGGCGATAATGGCATCGCCGCGGTTGGAGGTGAGCGCGTCGACCAGCGTCTCGAAGCGGCGCATCTGCACCGTGCAGGTCACCTTGATCTCGTCGCACAATGCGCGGGCAAGATCGACGTTGAAGCCGGCCGGATTGCCATCGGCGCCGGTGAAGTTGAACGGCGGATAGTCAGTCTCGGTCAGGAAACGGATCACGGTCAGGCGTGACAGGTCCGGCCGCTCTGGACGGCGCCGCGGGTCCCAAAAACCGGGCACGGCCTGGGGGGCGGCCTGCGGCGCGGTTTGCGGCGTGGCCTGGGGCGCAGTGGGCGGCCGCTTTGCTGGTGTCTGGGCATTCGCGCCGGATAGGCCCGCGAGCAGGCAGCCGCCGATGGCCAGCCGGTGCAGCAAGCCACGGGCAGATTTCGACGATTTCGCCTGTTGCGATGGTGTCATCGGCCGGAAATGAACTGATATCGTTGGGATCGGAGGGCCTTATAGACCATTCGGCCCGGAACGCGAGCGCGGAATGCGGACAAGGTGACGGTGCGCTCCCCACCCCCGGTGCGGGGAAGGCGGAGGAGAGGTGTTTCATCGCAGGCGGGAGGTGAGGTCGCGGTGCGATCGCGCTCTTCTCAGAGATACCGCTTCAGCTCTGCCGCCGCCTCGTCCGGCGTCCGCTTCAAATTGAACGGCGAGACGAAGCGGCCGTCGCGGTCCATCAGATAGATCAGCGCGGTGTGGTCCATGGTGTAGTCGCCGTCCTTGGTCGGGACCTTCTTGGCGTAGACACGGTAGGACGTGATCACCTTGGCGATCTCGGCGGGATCGCCGGAGAGGCCCTCGAGATGCGGATCGAAGCTCGACAGATAGTCCTTCATCGCTTCCGGCGTGTCGCGCTCGGGGTCGACCGAGATGAAGATGGCATTGACCTTGTCGGCATCCTTGCCCATCGCGCGCAGCACTTCCGAGATCTCGAACAGCGAGGTCGGGCAGATGTCGGGGCAATGGGTGTAGCCGAAGAAGATCAGGGTCGGCTTGCCCTTCAGGTTCTTGTCGGTGACGGTCTTGCCGTTCTGATCGGTGAGCTGGAACGGGCCGCCGATCGCGGCCGGCTGCGCCACCTTGCTCATCCCGCCCATGGCCCAGAACATGATCAGGAGCCCGACGATGAGGCTTGCGGCGAAGGCAGTTGCGATCACCAGCGGACGGGCGATGGAGCTCATTGGCGGAACACTTCCTGTCGAGATCAGAAGCAGGCGGCGAAGCCGGTCCTGATCATTTCGAAGAACACCTGGGTGCCGTAGTGAAACCAGAGCGTGAGGGCGGCGACCACGACGAGCGTGCCGAGACCCGCGCCCACCCACAGCAGCACGGACGGCATCCGGCTGGCATTGGGCGAATTGTCCGATACTGGATGGGCCGGGTGCAGTGGTTGAACCATGGTCGTGATCGGGGCGAAGGGTTCCCTGCCTTTCAAATAGGCGCTGACGCGCGACCCGGCAAGCGCAGGGGTGGGGCAGAGATCACGATAAGCGTGTAGCAGCGCGAGCTTGCCGCAGGGTCACCACTCCCCGCAAGCCAAGCGGGAGAGCACCTCAATCGTGGTGCAAGTTTGCCAAAACCGGAGAGGTTGGGCCTACCTTGACGATGGCTTGTTGGTCGAGGCCTGCGCGTCCAGGTAGCAGGGCTTGTACATGGCCTGGAGCTGTTTGCCCCTCAGGAACAGCATGTGCGGGGTGAGGCCGCCGCGCTGCGCGATCCAGCGCTTCACCTGCGAGGGATACATCGCATAAAGCATCTGGGTAGCTTCAGGATTGGTGATGGCGCGGCCGTTGCTGCCGAAATCCCACGCCGCATGGAAGCCGAGCGTTGCGTGCGAGGTCACGCAGATCCGGTCGCGTGGGATGGCGCCGAGCACGATGGTGCAGGCGGACGCGCAGAGGCCGTCGATGATGACGGTTTCGCCTGATTGCCGCAGGCCCTGGTATTTGTCGACGTAGGTTCCGATCCTGCCGCCGCGGTCATCCGCAATTCGAACCACCGCGTGAGAAGCCCCCATGCCGGCGATCAGCAGAATCGCCGCAAGCAACCCCGTCAGAACCTTCATTGTCCCCCGCCCCAGTCGTATTCGAATCTGCGTGTCAGGTGGTGATGCACGGCTAGCGTCGGTCGAGTCTGCGGTTTTGTCTAGGCACGCCGGCTTGCTCAAAACAAATTCAAATCCAGTGTTGCGTCCGCGCTGCACTCGGCTGGTCTCTATCCCAAAGTGGAACAAGTTAATGATGTCTTACCGGCCACACCCTTGATCTCAGTTGCAACCGCTGGCTTCAATCCGGACAACTACAGGGGGGAACCCGAGGAGGGGGAGACACATGATTGAAGAGACGGACGTCATCGTCGTCGGCGCCGGACTATCCGGACTGGTGGCCGCAACGGAGATTGCGGACGCGGGCAAGCGCGTCATCGTGGTCGACCAGGAGGGCGAACAGTCGCTCGGCGGCCAGGCGTTCTGGTCGTTCGGCGGGTTGTTCCTGGTCGATTCGCAGGAGCAGCGCCGACTTGGCATCAAGGACTCCTACGAGCTCGCGCTCCAGGACTGGATCGGCGCCGCCGGCTTCGACCGCGACGAGGACTTCTGGCCGCGGCAATGGGCCGAGGCCTATGTGGGGTTCGCGGCCGGCGAGAAGCGCGGCTGGCTGCGGGCGATGGGCCATCGCATCTTCCCCGTGGTGGGCTGGGCCGAGCGCGGCGGCTACGATGCAATGGGCCATGGTAATTCGGTGCCGCGCTTCCACGTCACTTGGGGCACCGGCCCCGGCATCGTCGAACCATTCGAGCGCCGCGCGCGCGAAGCCGCCCAAAGCGCCCGGCTGAGCTTTCGGTTCCGCCATCGCGTCGATGCGCTCTCCATCACCAACGGCACGGTGGATGGCGTCAGCGGCGCCGTTCTCGCCCCCGATACGATCGAGCGGGGCAAGAGCTCGTCACGCAACGCCGTCGGCGAGTTCTCGCTGAAGGCGCAAGCGGTGATCGTCGCCTCCGGCGGCATCGGCGGCAATCATGAGCTGGTGCGGCAGAACTGGCCGAAGCGGCTCGGCGAGCCGCCGAAATTCATGATCTCGGGCGTGCCCGAGCATGTCGACGGCCGCATGATCGGCATCACGGAGAAGGCTGGCGCGCGGCTGATCAATCGCGACCGCATGTGGCATTACGTCGAGGGCATCCAGAACTGGTCACCCATCTGGCCGCGCCACGGCATCCGCATCCTGCCCGGCCCGTCCTCGATGTGGTTCGACGCCACGGG
Organism: Bradyrhizobium sp. 159; assembly: GCF_023073795.1. Classification (NCBI taxonomy): domain Bacteria; kingdom Pseudomonadati; phylum Pseudomonadota; class Alphaproteobacteria; order Hyphomicrobiales; family Nitrobacteraceae; genus Bradyrhizobium; species Bradyrhizobium sp. 159. The sequence continues at coordinate 22,582 of NZ_JADPKE010000068.1, forward strand.
CACGCGGCTGCCGGCGCCGCTATTCCCGGGCTCCGACACGCTCGGCCAGCTCAAATACATCATGTCGACGGGCTATGATTATTCCTGGTTCATCCTGACGCAGAGCATCATCAACAAGGAATTTGCGCTGTCGGGCTCGGAGCAGAACCCCGACCTCACCGGCAAGAGCTGGCGCATGACCTTGCGCCGCGCCACCAACAAAGGCGCGCCGGGGCCGGTGGAGGCGTTCAAAAGCCACGGTGTCGACTTCATCGTGCGCGACAAGCTCGATGAGCTCGTTGCGGCCATGAACGAGCTTGCCGGCAGCGACCTCGTCAGGCTCGAGCACATCAGGATGCAGATCGAAGCGCGCGACCGAGAGATCGCCAATCCTTACGTCAAGGATGCGCAGGTGATGAACATCCACAATGCGCGCCGCTATATCGGCGACAAGCTGATCCGCACCGCCTCCCCGCACAGAATTCTGGATCCCGCGCATGGACCGCTGATCGCGGTGAAGCTCAACATCCTCACCCGCAAGACGCTGGGCGGCTTCGAGACCGATCTCGAGTCGCGCGTGTTCGGTGAGGACGGCAGCGTCATTCCCGGCCTTTATGCGGTCGGCGAAGCCGCCGGCTTCGGCGGCGGCGGCGTGCACGGCTACCGCTCGCTGGAGGGCACCTTCCTCGGCGGCTGCCTGTTCTCCGGGCGCAATGCCGGCCGCTCCGCGGCGAAGGCGGTGGGCTAGATCATGCGGCGGTGGATGCATATCGGGGCGTTCCTCGTGGCCCTCACCGCCGTCACGGCGGCGTCTGCCGATACGGTTGACGTCAACGGCGTGAAGCGTTCCTACACCGCGCAGCTGCCGGCGAAAAAGCCTGCGCCGCTAGTCGTCGTGTTGCATGGCAAGACCCAGCGCGGTGCCGACATGGTCGCGCGGACGGCGTGGCCGCAGCTTGCCAGGCGCGAGGGCCTCGCCGTTGTCTTTCCGGACGGACTCAACCACGCCTGGGCCGATGCGAGGACCAAGGCGGGACCCGCGCTCCGCGGTCCACCCGAGGGCACCGATGACGTCGCGTTCATCGCAAAACTTATCGAGAAGCTGGTGGCCGACGGCACCGCCGATGCAAAGCGTGTCTACGTGACCGGCATCTCCAACGGCGGCGCCATGGCGATGACGCTGGCTTGCGCCCGCGCCGATCTGCTCGCGGCAGCTGCGAGCGTGATCATGAATCTCACCGACGAGGCTGCTGTCACGTGCCATCCGTCCCGGCCGCTGCCGATTCTGATCATGAACGGCACGGCCGACCCGCTGGTGCCCTATGAAGGTGGACGCGGATCGGGCTATTATGCCGCAGACGGGTTCTGGTCGACCGACGAGACGCTGGCGTTCTGGCGCAAGCTCAATGGCTGCGACGCGGATGAGTTGACCGAAGCCGACCTGCCCGACAGAAGTCCCACCGACCAATCCACCGTGACGCGGATTTCCTCACGTTGCCCGGCCGGACACGACGTCGTGCTCTATCGCGTCAATCGAGGCGGCCATCGCATGCCCGGATTTGCACCTGACGCGCGTTTCCCGAAGGTCGCGACCGGCCTGCTCGGGCCACAGAACAGTGACATCGACGGCGCCGAGACGATCTGGGCTTTCTTCAGCCAGTTTCGCTGAGCGGCGCATCGCCGCAGGCAGCGCATGCGTGTCTGGCAAGGCATGCGCGCCTGGCAACGCATGCGTGCCTGGGCTGGCACAGCGCGAATCGCTGGGCTAGACAGGGCCGCCCTTCCACCAGGAGATCCCAAATGAGCATTCAGCGTTTTGAAACCGGCCCGCGCATGAGCCAGGTCGTCGTGCACGGCAACACCGTCTATCTCGCCGGTGTCGTCGCGAACAAGGCTGCCGGCGAAAGCGTGACGAAGCAGACCCAGGACATCCTGGCGACCATCGACGGCCACCTCGCCAAGGCCGGCACCGACAAATCGAAGCTGCTCTCGGCCACGATCTACATCACCGACATGAAAACGTTCGGCGAGATGAACGCGGTGTGGGACGCCTGGGTCTCGCCTGGCAACACGCCGGCCCGCGCCACCGTCGAAGCCAAGCTGGCGGCGCCGCAATACACCGTAGAGATCATGGTGACCGCGGCGAAGTGACGCCTGCATGAGATTATGCGTGCGCCGATGACCTCCGAGGTAATCGATCGGCGCGCGCATTCCTTCGATAGTTACGGTCAGCCAACACGGCACTGTCGAAGGAGAACATCATGACCGATCCCAACACCATCGCCTGCCGCTACATCGAGCTCTGGAACGAACGCGCCGCCGGCCGCCGGCGCGAACTGCTCAGCCAAAACTGGACAGCGGATGCGAGCTATGTCGATCCCCTGATGAAGGGCGACGGCCAGGACGGGATCCACGCGCTGATCGCAGGCGTGCAGCAGCGCTTTCCCGATTTCACCTTCAAGCTGATCGGCGAGCCCAACGGCTACGGCGACCATGTGCGCTTCTCGTGGGGACTTGGTCCTGACGGCGTCGACAGCCCGATCAAGGGAACGGATTTTGCCGTGCTAAAGGACGGCCGGATCAGGAGCGTGACGGGATTTCTGGATCAGGTGCCAGCGGGCGCGTGAAGGGCGGGCACGCTGCTTTCTTCCTTCTCCCCTTGTGGGAGAAGGTGGCGCGAAGCGCCGGATGAGGGGTTGCTTCCGCGATCCTTGCTGCTTGAGGGTCGTGCGCGGAGAGATACCCCTCGCCCGTCTCGCCGCTACGCGGCGAGCCACCCTCTCCCACAAGGGGAGAGGGAAAGAGTGCAACCCTCGACTGAACAGTCAAGCCAACCGATACGCAGCCTTCGCATTCACACCGAACGCCTTCTCGCGCACGTGTGCGCCCAGCCTCACCAGGCACGCCTCCAGCGCATCCTTGATCTCGCCGTAGCTCCCCGCAAGCAGACACACCGGCCAGTCCGAGCCGAAGATCAGCCGATCCTCGCCAAAGCATGTCGCGGCATGCTGAACGAACGGAAACAGACGCTCCGCATTCCAATCGCTCCAGACTGCTTCCGTCGCCAAGCCCGAAATCTTGCACCAGACATTGCCGCAAGCAGCGAGCGCCGCGATGCCATCGGCCCATTCGTCGCTTGCGCCATCGGCGATCGGCGGCTTGGCGGCGTGGTCGAGCACGAAGCGCGCTTGCGGGAAGGCCTGCGCGGTCGCGATCGCAGCCGGCAACTCGCGGGTGCGGACGAGGAAGTCGTAGGTGAGATCGCGGGCAAACACCGCGGTGAGGCCGCGCTGGACGTCTTCGCGGAGTAACCAATCCGGATCGGCTTCATCGTGGACCTGGTGACGAATGCCCACCAGCTTGTCCCCACCGGGCGCAGCGCGCAATCGATCGAGCGTTTCGTCAAGCGCCCCGTCCGTCAGATCAGCCCAGCCAACGACACCGATGACAGAGGGCGTCGCATGCGCGATGCGCAGGAACTCCTTGGTCTCCTCCAGCGCGGAGCGGCACTGCACCAGAATGCTCGCATCGATGCCGTTTGCCTTCAGCAATGGCGCAAGATCGCCAGGGCCGAAGGCGCGGCGGATCGGTGTGAGCTCGTCCGCGTCCATCCAGGGATAGTCGGCACGCGCCGGATCCCAGAAATGCTGGTGACCGTCGATGATCATGGCTCACGCTCCGCCCGGCAGCGGCGCCCGCGCATCGACGAGGTTTTGCGCGCGCAGCTCCTGCCAGAAGGCCTGCGGCACCGCCGCCTCCGACATCGCGATGTTCTCGGCCGCCTCCGCAGCATTGCGCGCGCCCATCACCGTGACCGTCACGGCCGGGTGGGCCATGCAGAACTGCAGCGCTGCGGCCTTTAGCTCGGTGCCGTGCTCGTGACAGAGTGCGTCGAGTTCCAGCGCACGCGCGACAAGCGCCGCGTCAGCATCCTGATAATTGAACTTCGCGCTCGTGTGCGGATTGGCCAAGATGCCGCTGTTGTAGACGCCGCCGAGCAGGATGCCGATGTTCCTGGCCTGGCAGGCCGGAAATAGCGCATCCAGCGCGCCCTGGTCGAGCAGCGTGTAGCGGCCGGCGAGCAGGAAGCAGTCGACCGGCACGGCGTCGGCAAAGCGGACCAGCATTTCCGACTGGTTCATGCCGGCGCCGATCGCCTTGACCGTGCCGTCCTCGCGCAGGCGCTGCAGCGCGCGGAAGGCACCGGTGACGGCATCGTCATAGTGGTCGTCGGGATCATGCACGAGCAGGACGTCGATGCGATCGAGCCCGAGCCTGGCGAGGCTTTCCTCCACCGAGCGCATCACGCCGTCATGGCTGAAATCGAACACCGGCCGCTCACGCGGCGTGCCCTTGTAGTGCTCGTCCTCGGCGGCGGCGCCCTCGGGCGCGCGCAAAAGACGCCCGACCTTAGTCGAGATCGCATAGGATTCACGCGGCTGCTGCCGCAGGAACGCGCCGAGCCGCCGCTCGGCCAGGCCAAAGCCGTAAAGCGGCGCGGTGTCGAAGAAGCGGATTCCGAGCGACCAGGCACGCGCGACCGTCGCTTGCGCATCGGCGTCGCTGACGGGTGCGAACAATCCGCCGAGCGGGGCGGAGCCGAGGCCGATCGAGGTGACGTCGAGAGAGCCGAGGCGCGACCGTTTCATTTCCATTGCCTTCCAGGAGTCGTCCTTCCAGCGGCGCAAATCATCTCCCCCGCTCGCGGAAACCGCAAGCGGGGGAGGCACGCAGGAGCGCGGGGCTGGCGGCGCTCCTACTTCAACATCTGTGCAACGTTGTCCTTGGTCACGAGATCGAGACCGGTGTAGACGATCTCCGGCACCTTCTCGCCCTTCTTGATGGCGAGCAGCGTGTCCATCGCCTTCTCGCCCATCTCGAACGGACGCTGGCCGACCAGCGCATTGGCATAGCCGTCGCGCAGGAGCTCAAGCTGCATCTTGAGCGTATCGGCGACCACCAGGGTGAACTTGCCGGAGTCGATGTCCTTCTTGTTCCTGGAGGCGAAGGCCTTGAAGCCTTCAGGAGCGAACATCGGCCAGCCGCCGATGGGAACGATCGCGGCGAGATCGGGCGTTGCGGTGCGCATGTCGGTCATCTGCTGGACCGCGAGCGCGGGATCGTCGTTGCAGAAGGTCGGCGAGCCCGCAACTTCGGTCCATTTCGAGCCCTTCAGCGCCTCGCGCACGCCGTCGACGCGCTCGGCGAGGTTCTTCGCGCCGGGACCGCCCGAAACCATCGCATATTTGCCGCCCTCGGGCCGCATTTTCAGCAATTGCTTGCCGAGCGCGACACCGAACTCCTTGTTGTTGGTGCCGATATAGGCAATGCGCTTGGAGCCCGGTGCATCGGCATCGAAGGTGATGACGGGGATGCCGGCCGCGGTTGCCGCCTCGATCGACTTGGTCATGGCCGCGACGTCGGCGACCGAGATGGCGAGACCGTCGACCTTCTGCGTGATGAAGTCCTGGATGATCTGGGCCTGCGTCGCCGGCTCATGCTCGACCGGACCCTTGTAGATGCACTCGATGTTGCCGAGCTCCTTGGCGCGCTTCAGGCAACCGTCGCGCGCGAAGTCGAAGAACGGATTGTTCATCGCTTTGGGCACGATGACGAAGCGGTAATTCGCAGCGAACGCCGGCGTCGCCATCATGGCAACGGTGATGCCAGCAAGAAGAAGTTTCCTCATTGTCTCCTCCACCCTTCTCTTGCGCCCATCCTTTCGAGATTCGTCCGGGAAGCGGACAGGCGGCATTTTCGTTGCCTCCCAGGAACGACGTCACGTCAGATCATCCGCGAGCGGATGCGATCGACCAGCACGGCCAGGATGATGATCACGCCCACCAGCGTCTGCTGCCAGTAGGAGCTGACTTGCGCCAGCACGAGGCCGTTGCGGATCACCTCCAGCAGCACGCAGCCGACGATGGCCCCCAACGGACCGCCGATGCCGCCGGCGAGATTGGCGCCACCGATCACGGCCGCCGCAATCACGTTGAGCTCGTAGGACGTCGCCATGTTGGCCGGCGCCGATCCAAGCCAGCCGGAGATGATGATGCCCTGGAGCCCCGCGGCGAGCGCGCAGATCACGTAGACCTCGATTTTTACCCGCACCACCGGAATGCCGGTGAGCTCGGCCGCCTTCTCGTTGCCACCGAGCGCGAAGACGTGGCGGCCGAACGAGGTATGGTGCAGCACCACGGCCATCGCCAGCGCGAGGATCACCAGATAGATGAAAGGCACGGGCACGCCGAGCACGTCGCCGGAGGTGAGCGCATAGAAATAATCTGCATCCGGTCCGCCCGGAAAACTGCCACGGCCGTTGGAGACGACGTAGCCGAGCCCGCGTACGATCGAGAGCATGCCGAGCGTGGTCACGAACGGCGACAGGCCGAGGACGGCGATGCAGAAGCCGTTGACGAGCCCGGCGACCAGCGCGACGCCGAGGCCGGCGAGGATCGAGACCAGCAGGATCAGCCCCGGCACGTTGGCGAGCACGGTCTTGCCGTCGGCCGCCATGTGCACGAACAGCGCGCCTGCCGGCGAGCCGGGCGCCGACAATTCGGTCATCACCATCGAGGTGATCATGGCGGAGAAACACATCATCGAGCCGACCGAGAGGTCGATGCCGCCGGTGATGATCACGAAGGTCACGCCCAGCGTGGCAATGGCGATGAAGGAGAAGTTCTTCGCCACGTTCTGCATGTTGCCTTCGGTGAAGAAGTACGGGCTGGCGAAATGCATGATCACCAGCAACACCGCCAGCGCGAGCAGCACATAGCCGGTCTGGGACGCGAAGATGCCGCGCTGCCACCATCTGATCCGGCCGACATTGGCGAAGCTGATCGGAGATTCCATGGGCATGGCCATCACGCCGCCTCCTTCGCGCCGGTGATCAGGGCGGTGACCTCCTCGGGCGAAGTCTGGTGGATCGGCTTGTCGGCGCGCTTCTCGCCGCGGCGCATGACGACCACGCGGTCGCACACCGCGAACACGTCGGGCATGCGGTGCGAGATCAGCATCACGGCGACACCCTGCTCCTTCAGCCGGTGGATCAGGCCGAGCACCTGCTCGACCTGGCGGACCGAAATCGCGGCCGTCGGCTCATCCATCATCACCAGCCGCGCATTGGAGAGCCGCGTCCGCGCGATCGCGACCGCCTGGCGCTGGCCGCCCGACATTTGCTTGACGAGATCATCGGGGCGGGTCTCCGAGCGCAATTCGCCGAACAGCTCCAGCGCCCGCGCCGCCATCGCCTTGTGGTCGAGCAACGCAATGGGTCCGAATGTGCGCTTCAGCTCGCGGCCGAGGAAGACGTTGGCAGCGGCGGTCAGATTGTCGGCGAGTGCGAGATCCTGGTAGACGACCTCGATGCCGACGGTGCGGGCATCGAGCGGTCGGCTGAAATGGACCGCATTGCCGGCAAAGCGGATCTCGCCATGGCTGGGGCGGAAATTGCCGGCGATGATCTTGACCAGCGTCGACTTACCGGCGCCGTTGTCGCCCATCAGGCCGACGACCTCGCCCGGGAACACCTGCATGTCGACCTCATGCAGCGCCCGGATCGCGCCGAACTCCTTGCCGATGCCAGTCAGCTCGAGCACCGGCGTTGCTTCAGCGCTTGTCATCAGCGGCCTTCCTCAGACATGTCGGTTGACCAGGGATTCCAGATATTCCTGCCGACCCGAGCGCGGCTGCGGGTCGAAGCCGGGGCCGAGCGCACGGTCGGCGAGATCGGCGAGCGAACGCTGGCCGCCGAGAATGGCCTGGCCCTCGGGCCCGGCCCATCCTTCGTAGCGCTTGGCAAGCGGTGTGGTGAGCACGCCGGCGTCGAGCATGTCGGCAGCGGCGAGGAAGGCGCGCGCGCAGGCATCCATCGAGCCGACATGGGCGTGGATCAGATCGTCGGGATCGATCGACTGACGTCTGATTTTGGCATCAAAATTGAGCCCGCCCGCGGTGAAGCCACCGTGGCTCAGGATCTCGTGGAACACCAAGGCGAGCTCCGGCACGTTCATCGCGAACTGGTCGGTGTCCCAGCCGAGCAGATCGTCGCCGCGGTTGACGTCGAGCGAGCCGAACACGCCGAGCGCCTCGGCGAGCGCAACCTCGTGATGGAAGGAGTGACCGGCGAGGATGGCGTGGTTCTGCTCGATGTTGAGCTTGACGTCGTTCAGGAGATCGTAGCGCTCGAGGAAGCCGTAACAGGTGGCGACGTCGAAATCGTATTGATGCTTGGTCGGCTCCTTCGGCTTGGGCTCGATCAGGATCGGTCCCTTGAAGCCTATTCTGTGCTTGTGCTCGACCACCAGCGAGACGAAGCGGCCGAGCTGGTCAAGCTCGCGCTTGAGATCGGTGTTGAGCAGCGTCTCGTAGCCCTCGCGCCCGCCCCATAGCACGTAATTCTGGCCGCCGAGCCGGTGCGTCACCTCCAGCGCGGCGCGGACCTGGCCGGCGGCATAGGTGAAGATATCGGGGTCCGGATTGGTCGCGGCGCCCGCCATGTAGCGACGATGCGTGAACAGATTGGCTGTGCCCCAGAGCAGGCGGACCTTCGCGGAAGCCATCTTCGCCTCGAACAGATCGGCAATCGCGTTGAGATTGGCGACGGACTCGCTAAGCGAGGCGCCTTCCGGCGCTGCATCGACGTCGTGGAAGGTGAAGAACGGCACGTCCAGCAGGCGGAACAGCTCGAAGGCAACATCGGCCTTGGCCCGCGCCAGCGCCATCGCATCGGTACCGTCGTGCCAGGGCCGCAGGAAGGTCTCGCCGCCGAAGGGGTCTGCGCCCGGCCAGCAGAACGAATGCCAATAGCAGACCGCAAATCGTAAGTGGTCCTCCAGCCGGCGGCCATGCACGAGGCGGTCCTTGTCGTACCAGCGGAAGGCGAGCGTGTTGTCCGCATCTTTGCCGGCAAAGGCGACAGGCGTGCTGGCCTCGAAGAATTTGGCTGACGCGTTCACTCAGGCAGTCTCCTTCAATGCAGGATAAAGCGCCCGCCAGCGCAGATAGGCCTCGTCATAGGCCGCAGTGACGGATGGGCGGGGTGTGAAGCTCGCGAGCCGCCGCGGGGGTTTGCAGACCTCTGCGGGGTCCTCGCCGGTCGCGGCGATACGGCCGAGCCGCGCAACGCCGAGCGCGGCGCCCACTTCGCCTTCCTCAACGCGATGAACGGGAATGCCGAGCACGTCGGCGCAGATCTGCGCCCACAGCGGCGAGCGCGAGCCACCGCCGACCAGATCGAGCTCAGCAAGCGGCCCACTCGCTGAGCTCAGCGCGGCCAGATTGTCGCGCGCGGCAAAGGCGACGCCTTCGAGCACGGCCTGGACGATCTGCGCCCGCCCGGTCGCACCGCGCAAGCCCACAAAGGCCCCGCTCGCGGTAGCATCGTTGTGCGGCGTACGCTCGCCATCGAGATACGGCAGGAAGGAGACGGGGCTGGGCCCGTCGACGCGCTCGCCGAGCGGTGCCAAGAGCGCTGCGGCCGGAGTCTCCATCACGCCAGACAGCCAGGCGAGCGAGGCCGCGGCCGACAGCATCACCCCCATCTGATGCCAGAGGCCGGGCAGCGCATGGCAGAAGGCATGCACGGCCGAAGCCGGCGCCGGCGCGAAGCGGTCGGTGACGCGGAAGACCACGCCCGAGGTGCCCAGCGACAGGAAAGCATTGCCCGGCGCGATCGCGCCAAGCCCGATCGCGCTCGCCGCATTGTCGCCGGCGCCGCCGGCGACCACGACATCCGCAGTCATGCCCCAGCGCTGCGCGTATTCCGACGCGAGCACCGCGCTCACCTCGCTGCCCTCGACGAGGCGCGGCATGTGATGCAGATCGAGCCCGGTGGCATGCAGCAACAGTGCCGACCAGCGGCGCAGACCAACATCCAGCCACAGCGTGCCGGCGGCGTCCGACATGTCCTCGACCATTTCGCCGGTGAGGCGATAGCGGACATAGGCCTTGGGCAGCAGCACCTTTGCGACGCGATCGAAGATCTTTGGCTCATGCCGCGCCACCCAGAGCAGCTTCGGCGCGGTGAAGCCAGGCATGGCGAGATTGCCGGCGATCGCGTGCAACGACGGACAGCGCCGCTCCAGCATGGCGCATTCGGCGTGCGAGCGGCCGTCGTTCCAGAGAATCGCGGAACGCAGCGGCCGCCCATCCTCGCCAAGCAGCGTCGCGCCATGCATCTGGCCCGACAGCCCGATGCCGGCGACCCGCGCGACCTCGCGCGGATGGCGGGCGGCGAGATCGTCCACCGCGCCGATCGCCGCATCGACCCAGGCGTCCGGATCCTGCTCGGACCACAGCGGCGCCGGGTGCGACAGCGCAAGCTCGCGCGCGGCCGTCGCGACAATCGCGCCGGCTTCGCTCACGAGCACCGCTTTCACACCGGATGTGCCGATGTCTAGTCCGAGATACACGCCATCCTCCCTTTTGCCTGTCGCGGTGCGCGAGCTTGACGTCGCATTCACCGCTGCAGACCATTTTGAAATCCAGCTGCCACTAGGGCAGATTGTCCCGCATCACGATGTCGATCCTGATCTTCTCCTGTTCGCGCAAGATCGGCTCGCCGCGGGCGAGCGCGAGCAGAACGCGCACGGCGGCACGCGCCTCATGGCCAGGGTTCTGCGAGATCGCCGCATGCATCACGCCCTGCAACAGCAGCCGCCGTGTCAACGCGGTGACGTCGTGCCCGACGAACACCACCTGCTTTTCGCGGCCGGCATCGGTCAAAGCCTTGGCTACGCCTTGCGTGCCGGCGCCGACGTTATAAAGCCCGACAATGTCAGCATGCCTGCCGAACAGCCGCGCCAATACTTGCTCCGAACGCTCGTCCTCGTCGCGCCCTTCCAGCACCGGCAGCACGCTGAGACCGGGGAATTCCGTCGCCATCACCTGGTTGAAGCCGAAGATGCGCTCGGCGTGGTCGCGCAGGCCCTGCGAGCCCGCGACGATCGCGACCTTGCCGGACCTCTGGCCGACCAGCCGCCCGACCAGCGCGCCGGCGGTGCGACCCGCAGCGATGTTGTCGATGCCGACATAATGATGGCGGCGCGAGGACGGCACGTCCGAGACCAGCGTCACCACCTTGGCGCCGGCATCGACGAGATCATTGATGGCGGCGCGAACACTCGGATGATCCAGCGCCACCACGGCGATGCCATCGTAATCGCCCGATAGCGCCTCCAGCGTGCCTGCGAGCGCGGAGGGGTCGAACACGTCGGTCGGCACCATCTCGACGCTGAGGCGGCGGGCCGACAGCCAGGCCGACATTTCGCCGAGATAGGCTTCGATCTGCTGCATGAACGGGTTCGAGCCCGACGGCATCACGAAGGCGAAGCGCCGGGCGCGGCTGCGGGCGAGCTCGGCGGCCGCAACGTGCGGCTGGAACGAATTGCGCTCGATCGCCGCCTTGACGCGCCGGACCGTGTCCGGGCGGACGCCCGGGCGGTTGTGGAGGACGCGGTCGACCGTGGCGAGGCTGACGCCGGCCTCGCGGGCGATATCCTTCAGCGTCAGCGCAGTTGGGGTGAGCGTCTCGGCCATGGCTGAAGGCTAGCAGAGGTGTTTTGAGGTGCGCAACTCATTTTGAGGAATGATGGGGTTTGGCTCCGCCCTCCCAGGAACAGGTCCTCCACTCGGCCGTTGCCGCCGCGTGCGTAACGACATCACCCATGATCCCGGCGAGGGCCTGAGCCCGACGCTCGAGCGCAACATCCAGGCGCTCGTCGCGCGTCGCCGTGGGGAGCAGCGGGCTGCCACGAACCAGGAAAAACTCGCCGACGCGATCACGGCCTTCACCGGCAGCATGCCGTTCGTTTATCTCCACCTGGCCATATTTGGTTTCTGGATCATCGCCAATCTGAATTGGCTGCCGGGGATCCCGGTCTGGGACGAAAGTTTTGTGGTGCTCGCGATGATCGCCTCGGTGGAAGCGATTTTCCTCTCCACCTTCGTGCTGATTTCGCAGAACCGCATGACCGCGGCCGCGGACAAGCGCGCCGATCTCGACCTCCAGATCAGCCTGCTCGCCGAGCATGAACTGACCAAGGTTGCCCGCCTGCTCACGCAGGTCGCCGAGCGGCTCGACGTCAAACCTGACTCGAAGCGCGATCTGGAGGAAGCGGCCCGGGACATCGCCCCCGAACGCGTGCTCGACAAGATCGAGGAGACGCGAAGAAGTTGAGGCTGCATGCACCTTGCGCCAGTCGGCTGCATGCACCTTGCGCCAGTCGGCAGGCTCAGCTGGTGGTCAGATCCAGCGTCAGGAACAGGCTGTTGGGATCCTCGACATAGCCTTCGAATGGACCGCAGGCGACGAAGCCGTGGGCCTGATAGAGGGCGTGCGCGGGTTTGAAATAACCCCAGGAGCCGGTTTCCAGGCTGAGCCGCGTCATGCCGCGCATGCGGGCTTCACTGATGATGTGGCGGAGCATCTGGCCGCCGAAGCCGCGCCGGCGTGTGGTCTGCAGCGTGTGCATCGACTTCACCTCGCCGTGGTCGGCCGAAAGCGTCTTCAGCGCGCCGGTGGCGACCAGTGTCTCGCCGTCCCAGCCGGTCCAGAATCCGATGTCGGGTGCACGAAGACCCGAGAGATCAAGTGCATGGGCGCTACCGGGCGCGGTCTGCGCCCGCGCCGCCGTGACGTGATGATCGAGCAGCGCGATGACACGGGGATCAAAGGTGTCGCCGGGGCGGATGTGCATCGTCAGGGCCTCACTCCAGGGTCTCGGATCGCATCGGTGCCCTCACATCTTGCCGTAGGAAGCGCCGCGCCGCGTGATGATGACGTAGCGCGCATCCTGCCGGGTCTCGTTCTCGAAAATCACCGCGCGCATCACGTCGAAATCCAGACAATCGCCCTCGTGCAACCGCACCGCCTTGGCGTCGATATGCACGGCGATGGCTCCCTCCAGCATCAATAATTGTTGGGTGAAGGCGTTGCGGCCCCAGGGACTGTACGGCACCCGCGCGCCGGCCGGCAGGTCGACGACGATGATCTCGATCCCGCTCGCCGCATCGGTTGGCGAGGCGTGGCGCCTTCGATAGCCGCTGTCGGGATCGCGCCAATGCGGCTGATCGGCAAGTCGCACCAGCCGCTCGGGCGGCTTCTCGGCCAGTGCGACCACATCGCTGAGCGACACGTCGAGCGCTGCGCAGAGTTTTCCGAGCAGCGCAGCCGTCGCACTGCTCTGCGCCCGCTCCACCCGCCCGATCATGGCCCGGCTGACGCCGGACCGAGTTGCCAGTTCGTTCAACGTCATGCCGGCCTGGGTCCGCAGCGTCTTCAGGCGGCGGCCGACCGCACGATCGAGTTTCTGCTGGTCCATTTTTTTAGCCCCGGCCTTCATCCAAGCGTTGCCCGGCGCAAGGACCGCATGCCGCCTCGACCAACCTAAGCCGGGCGAGAGGCGAATGCCGGGAGCGCCAGTCCAATATATTAGAATCTTTGCGCAGCCGGGACACCCGATTAGGATGCTTCCCATAAGCAGGACCGGGAGGCGACATGGGCGAGCCGACGCAGCGGACGATCAAGGCCAACGGTATCAGCCTCAACATCGCCGAGCAGGGCGAGGGGCCAATGGTGCTGCTCTGCCACGGCTTTCCGGAAGGCTGGTACTCCTGGCGCCACCAGCTCGAGGCGCTGGCAGCGGCCGGCTACCGCGCTGTTGCGCCCGACATGCGCGGCTATGGCAAGAGCGACCGGCCCGAAGCCATCGACCAGTATACGATCTTGCACATGGTCGGCGATCTCGTCGGCGTGCTCGACGCGTTCGAGGCGAAGGACGCCGTGATCGTCGGGCATGATTGGGGTGCGACAATTGCCTGGCACACGGCGCGCCTGCGTCCCGATCGCTTCCGCGCCGCTGCCATTCTCAGCGTACCCTATCGCCCGCGCAGTCCCGTGCGGCCGACCAGCGTCATGCCGCGGACAGCGGATGCGCAGTTCTATCAGTTGTACTTTCAGGAGCCCGGTGTCGCCGAAGCGGAGTTCGAACGGGATCCGCGCGCTACGCTCGGCGCCATGCTCTTCGGCGGTTCCGGCGAAGGGGCGGCGGCGATCCGCGCCAATGCCGAGCGCGCCGGCAGGACCGTCGGCATCGGGATGGTCTCGCGCAAGGATGGCATGTTGCCGAAGGTGCAGGTGCCGCTGCCCTCATGGCTGAGCGTCGCCGACCTCGATCATTACGGCGCCGAATTTGCCCGCAGCGGGTTTCGCGGGCCGCTCAACTATTACCGTAACATCGATCGCAACTGGGAGCTGATGGCGGCCTTCGAGGGGGTGAAGGTGACCGTGCCCTCACTCTTCATCGCCGGCGACCGTGACATGGTCATTGCCTTCCCCGGTGCCGCCGAGCATCTCGCCAACATGAGACAATGGGTGCCGCAGCTACGCGAGATCAAGATGCTGCCGGGCTGCGGACATTGGACGCAGCAGGAGCGGCCGGCGGAGGTGAACGCGGCGATCGTCGAATTCCTGCGAAGCCTGCCGAACTGAAGCTTGGAGCGGGCGAAGGGAATCGAACCCTCGTATGCAGCTTGGGAAGCTGCCGTTCTACCATTGAACTACGCCCGCGCACGGGTGCTTCGCGCACCTCATGATTAGCCGAGACGGCGCCGCGCGCCAAGCGCTTTGGCGCAGGCAAGCTGACGCTTCTTAACGGTTTGGCAAGATTCCAGGTGCGCCGGATTGTGGCGGTGTTATGATTTCGTGTCTGGGGAGACGTGCACTGAGTGGGGCGTGTGCATGGTGGGGCATGGTTACGCGATCTTCGACACGGCCATAGGGCGCTGCGGCATCATTTGGAGCAGCACCGGCGTGGTCGCCGTGCAATTGCCGGAGGCGCGGGAGATCGACACCCGCCGCCGGATTTTTGCGGTCCATCCCGAGGCGCGTGAGCAACGGCCGTCCAAAAACGCCGAGCTTGCAATCGAGGGCATCGTGGGCCTGCTGCAGGGCAGCGACTCCGATTTTTCCGACGTCAGCCTGGACGCCGGCGGTGTGCCTGGCTTCAACCGGCGCGTCTACGAATACGCCTGCACCATTCCGCGCGGGGACACGCGCACTTATCACGAGGTTGCGAAGGCGCTTGGCGCCTCCGGTGCCGCGCATTCGGTGGCGCAGGCGATCGCAAAAAATCCCTACATGCTGATCGTCCCCTGCCACCGGGTGCTGGAGGCCGGCAATTACACCGACCGACTCTCGCCCTACGCCGGCGTGATCTCCAAGCGACGGCTGCTGGCGCTCGAGGGCGCCCATCCCATCGCCAGCAAGACGCTGTTCGAGGTGCTGCTGCCGGTTGCCCCGCCACGCGCTCCCACCTAGATAGGCGGCATGGACGCGACCACGCTGCTGACGACGCCATCGCTGACGGTCTCCGAATTTCGCTGCGATGCGGGACCGGAGGACACACCGTTTGCGGAATGCCGCACCGGCCATTCCATTGCCTACGTCCGATCCGGCAGCTTCGGCTGCCATTGCCGCGCCGGCTTCTTCGAACTGGTGGCGGGCTCGATGCTGGTCGGCGCCCCGGGCGAGGAATACACCTGCACGCATGAGCACGTGTGCGGCGACGTCTGCCTGTCCTTTTTCCTCAGTGAAGATCTGGTCGACGCGCTCGGGGGACGCCGCGAGGTCTGGCAGGTCGGCGCGACGCCGCCGCTGCCCGAACTGATGGTGCTGGGCGAGCTGGCCCAGACGGCGGCAGATGGCAACAGCGATCTCGGCCTCGACGAGGTCGGCCAAATCCTGGCCGGCCGCTTCATTGAGGTCGTCTCGGGCAAGGCGCGCAGGCCGGCGCGGCCCACTGCGCGCGACCGCCGCCGCGCGGTGGAAGCCGCGCTGTGGATCGACGAGAACTCGCGATCTGAGCTCGACCTCGAACAGGCCGCACGGCAGGCCGGCCTCAGCCCGTTCCATTTCCTGCGGCTGTTCTCGGCCGTGCTCGGTGTCACCCCGCATCAATATCTGGTGCGCTCGCGCCTGCGGCACGCCGCGCGGCTGCTCACCGAGGACGATACCGCGGTCACCGACATCGCCTATGACGTCGGCTTTGGCGATCTCTCCAACTTCGTTCGCACCTTCCATCGTGCCGCGGGCGTCTCGCCGACCAAGTTCCGGCAGGCCTCGAAGGGACAGCGCAAGATTCTCCAAGAGCAGCTTGCCCTCAACTGACTAGGGTCGTCTCCGGCGCGCGCCATCAAGCGGCGCGCTTCTGCAATGGAGACGATCATGTACGACCACATCGGATTGCGCGTTGCCGACCTCGACGCCGCCACGCGCTTCTACACCGCAGTGCTCGCGCCGCTCGGTCATGTCCTGTGCTCGAGCGGCGACGGCTATGCCGGCTTCGGGCCGAAGGGCGAGCCGGCGCTGTGGCTGCACCTGAACAAGGGACGCAAGGCCGACGGCGCGCATATCGCCTTCCGCGCCAAGGATCATGACGCGGTCAAGGCGTTCCACAGCGAAGGCCTGAAGAACGGCGGCCGCGACAATGGCGGCGCCGGGCCGCGCAAGGATTACAGCCCGACCTATTATGCGGCGTTTTTGATCGACCCTGATGGCAACAATGTCGAGGCGGTTTGTGCGTGAGCGTGCTCGCGCCTCGCTACAAGTCGTCATGCCCCGGCTTGCCGCCTTCGCTAAAGCTTCGGCGGCCGAGCACCCTTGAGGCCGCGGCGTAGGCTTGGCGGAGCCGGGACCGGGCATCCAGTACGCCGCGGCTTCTCGATCCTATCACGTCGGTCTCTGGAATACTGGATCGCCCGATCAAGTCCGGCGATGACGCCTGAGATGACGGCCCTATCGCCCGCCTCTCCACACCATAGGAATCCCCATGGCCTCCATCCACAATGACATTCCCCTTCCCGCCTCCGCGCGCGACGTCTGGGACGCGGTGCGCGATTTCGGCGCGCTGCATCAGCGGCTGGTGCCGGGCTTCGTCACCGCCTGCAACCTCGACGGCGATGCGCGCATCGTCACCTTTGCCAACGGTTCGGTGGCACGCGAGGTGCTGGTCGATTGCGACGACGCGCGACGACGGCTGGTCTATGCGATCAACAACGAGCGGCTGAAGCACTACAGCGCCTGCGTGCAGGTGATCGCCGAGGACGAGACGCGGTGCCGCCTGGTCTGGACCATCGACATGTTGCCGAACGAGCTTGCATCCTATGTTCAGGGACAGACCAGCGAAGCCGTGATCGCGTTGCACAGGGCTTTTCCGCCCGCCGCGGCGTGACCTTTCTCACAGCGATCCGCCCTCGCCAGCCGTAAACATGCGACGTGCGTCCGGTTGGCTCCGCTCTCCCGGCGGAGCCGCGCACGCGAGGAGCATGCCATGAGAGGTGCGGACAAGGTGATCTGCCAGGCGGCCGCCGTGCTGCTGTTGTTTTCCGTCGCGAGCACGCCGGCGAAGGCGCAGCTTGCGGGTTTTGGTGGTGGTGCCGGTGGCGAGGACATGATGGCCCAGATGGCGCCAATGCTGGAGATGATGAAGGCGAAGATGGGCAAGCGCCGCTTCGCCATGCTGATGCAGACCATGGGCCCGATGATGAGTCGCATGATGGAGAACGGCGGCGGGCTCGGCGGCATGATGGGCGGCGGCCTGTCCGGCGGCAATCTCGGCGGCGGCTTCGGTGCGCCGAACTACGGCGGCTACACGCCGATGAGCGCCGGCTATATGCCGGCCGGGCTCGGCGGCATGGGCGGCCGCGACGTCATGGGCATGCTCGGCGGCGCCGGAGGCGGAGACATGATGGCGATGATCCCGCAATTGATGCGGCTCGCCAATGCCGGCGGCGGCCATCGCCGCCACAGGCATCGCTAGTCGGCAGCAGCTGACAGAGCTGGCCTGATCGCAGGTTTCATCTTGCGCGGTCCCCAGCGGGTCAGCACCACGCTGGAGCACGACAGCAGGCCGAGCACGACCATCGAGCTTGCGGCGAGCCAGAAGAAGCTCTGCGCTGTAGCGCCGTGGGCCGACAGCCACCAGCCACAAGCGGCGATGTAGATCAATCGCGCGGTCTGCGCCAGCACCGGCCCGATCACCTTGGCGGCGCCCTGCGAGGAGAAATACATCGTCGTTGCAAGGCCGAAGAAGGCGTAGAACGGTCCGACCGTCGAGAGATATTGATGGCTCGCCGCGCGCACGGCCACGCTGTCGGTGAAGATGTTGACCCAGAGATCGGGGAAGATCGCAACGAGGCATGCCGGCGCGCCGACCGCCACGAAGGCCGCAGCACTGGCGATCCAGGCGATGCGCCGGGCGCGCGCGATGCGGCCCGCCCCGATCGCCATCCCGACCATCGGCACACAGGCGATGCCGAACGAGAATGCGATCGAGGTCAGCAGGAATTCCAGCCGCGCGCCGATACCGTAGCCGGCGAGGATCGCGGTGCCGAACTGCGCCAGCATGTGAGTGAAGATCGAGATCGTCAGCACCGATTGCAGCGGCGAGAAGCAGGCGATGGCGCCGACCTTCAGGATGTCGAAAAACATCGCCCATTGGATGCGCAGGCCGCGCAGCTTCAGGACGATTCGGGCGCGGCCGGAGAACAGATACCAGCCCATCACGCCGATGTTCATGCAATAGGCGATCAGCGCGCCGGCCGCGACGCCGCGCATGCCGAGCTGCGGCACCGGCCCGAGCCCAAGGCCCAGCGTGCCCCCCAGCACAATCTGCCAGACCGCCGAGTTGAGGATCAACAGCGACGGCAGCTTCATGTTGCCGGTACCGCGCAGGACGCCCGCCAGGGTGTTGAGCAGCCAGGGCAGCACCGCGCCGCCGAAAAACACCTGCGTGTAGGCGATGGCGTGGGTCAGCACATTGCCGCGGCCGCCGAGCAATTCCAGCAGGCGCGGCCCGAAGATCAGCATTCCCAGCATGAAGACGAGACCGAAGCTGATGCCGATCAGAATCGCGTGCACGGCGAGCGTTCCGGCGCGCTCGCGATCCCCGGCGCCGAGCGCACGCGCGATGGCGGAGGCCACCGCGCCGCCCATGGCGCCGCCCGACATCGTCATGGTCAGAATCACGGTCGGAAACACCAGCGCCATCGCGGCCAGCGCCTCGACGCCGAGCCGGCCGACATAGGAGGTCTCGGCGATCACCACGCACATGCCGGCCGACAACCCGATCACGTTCGGCCAAGCGAGCCCAAGCAGCGTGCGCAGGATCGGACCGTCGGTCAGCGCGCTCCTGACCGGTCGCGGAGGCGGCGGCAGCGGGCGCTCCTGTTCATCGACCGGGATTTCGGCGATGTCGGACATGTCTTCTCCCGGACACGAGCGCCATTTGCGGCGCGGCAATAAACAGGTGTGCCAATCAATCTATTCGCGCGCAGGGCGCGGCAGGGCTTGTTAGCATGGCGGGCGCCGATTCCTCCTGCGTCAGGTGCAGGCGTGCCCTGCGGCAGCGGCTTGTCACCCTCGCCTATTCGATCGTCCAGACCAGCGGCGGGCGGCCGCCCTTCGCGGTGTGCATGCGCACGCCTATGTTTCTTCCGCATCCTGCAGCGAGGCCTTCGAACAATCCTTCCAGCACCTTGGCGCAGGTTTGGTGATAGTCGGCGACATCGTCCATCAGCCTCCAGCTCTGCTGATGGATTGCAAAGGCGCCTTCGGATTGCGAGGTCTCGGCCGCATCGTCCTGCGCGGCAAACAGCGCGCTCAGGAACGATGCGAATTCGCCCGCACCGCCGCGGCTCATCGCCAGCGCCGCCGCGACCTCGTCGAAATATTGCATGCCGATCAGCTTGCCGGTGAGATGCAGGAGATAGCCGGCGTCCTCGGGGCCGAACAGCTGCACGATCACGGGCGCGGCGGTGCGGACATATTCCATTGCGTAGTTGCGATAGGCTTTTTCGAGCCGCGGTTTCGGCCAGCTCGCCACCGGCAAAGCCGGCGCGGTCTTCGCATCGAACGTAGGGGCCTCCAGATGCCGCGCGAACACCAGGCGCTGGTCGAGATCGAGCGGATGATCGTATTGATGATAATAGCCTTCGAGCCCATCCTGGCCGTCGACGCTCTGCTTGGTGCAGACGAAGCCGAGGCGGAGATCGCCGAGGGCTACGCCGTTGTTGGCGTGCCAACCACGCAGCATCGCGCAGCTGATTTCGCCCGGCACGCCGCAGATTGCGGTGCCCCTCCAGATCCAGCGCGGCGGCGGGTAGCGGATCCAGGCCTTGGTGTCGCTCTCATACATGTATTCGACGTGCACACCGCCGATCCAGTTGGAGAGATAGTGGTATTGCGCGGCAGCCACCGCCGGCGGCAGATGACGGAGGCCGAGCTTTTCCAGCCCCGGCAGGAAGCGCTCCTGCTGCTGGCGGCGGAACACGCGGAAGACGAATTCAGCGGCATCCGCCGTGCCGCGCCGCGTGACCACGGTGAGGATCAGGCCGGTGAAGTAGGCGTGATAGAGATCGGCGACCGCGCGCCAGCGTTTCCATTGGGCTTGCTGCGCTGTGTCTGATGCGGCGGTCATGTTCGCTCCCGATCCTTGTTTTGTCGAATGTGTCACTGCACCCGGTGACAGGCAACATGGCACGCATGCAGACGCCCTGCACGACGGCCCGTCAATTCCGCATCACGAATTTTGCGCAGCCTTGGCCGCGCGTTCGCGCTCGATGCGCTCCGTCACGTCGCGCGCCATCGCGACCGATCCGAGCACGGCTCCGCCGGCATCCTGTACCAGCGCAAAGGTCATCTCAATGTAGAGCTTGCGCCCGCTCTTGTGCAGCGCGCGTGTCAGCGTCGGCTTGCCTGCAAGCTTCATCGTGCCGCTGGCCAGCGCAGCCTCGAAGCCTTTCCAGTGCGCGGCGCGCAGATGCTCGGGAATGATCAGATCGAGGTTCTGGCCGAGCGCCTCCCCGGCGGAGAAACCGAACAAGGCGGCCGATGCTCGATTCCAGCGCGTGATCGTGCCGGAGCGATCCGAATAGATCAGCGCGTCCGCGACGTCGTCGATGATTCTCGCGTCGAGTTGGGATGGATTGGTCATGACACCACCTCGCATGTAGCCCGGATTTGGGCCCGCATCCTGACACATACTCGGTGTCGTCACCCGACTTGATCGGGCGATCCAGTACTCCGCTGCGGAAGTTTTTTGCAACGAACTATCGCCGCAGAGTACTGGATGCCCCGGCCAAGCCGGGGCATGACAGCGGAGCGTGGGGCTAACACTACACCCGGAAATGCTTGCTCAGTTTCAGCCCCTGCGCCTGGTAGTTCGAGCCGATGCGCTGGCCGTACATCGCATCGGGACGCGCCAGCATCTTCTCGTAGACGAGGCGGCCGACGATCTGGCCATGCTCGAGGATGAAGGGCACCTCGCGCGAGCGCACCTCCAGCACGGCGCGCGCGCCTTGCCCGCCGGCACCGGCATAGCCGAAGCCGGGATCGAAGAAACCGGCATAATGCACGCGGAATTCGCCGACCAAGGGATCGAAGGGCACCATCTCCGCGGCGTAATCGGGCGGGACCTGCACGGCCTCTTTCGAGGCCAGGATGTAGAACTCGCCGGGATCGAGGATCAGGCTGCCGTCGGGACGGGCCGACATCGGCTCCCAAAAATCTTCCACCGCATAGCCCGAGCGGCGGTCGACGTCGACGACGCCGGTGTGGCGCTTGGCGCGGTAACCGACGAAGCCGTTGGCCTTCTCGCCGGAGAGGTCAACCGAGACAGCGACGCCGCCGGACAGATCTGCATCGTCGATGTCGACGAGGCGCTCGGTCGCATGCAAGCCATCGAGCTCGTCGGCATTGAGGATGGCGTCACCGGTGCGGAAGCGTACCTGGGACAGGCGCGAGCCCTCGCGCACCAGCACCGGAAACGTCTTCGGGCTGATCTCGGCATAGAGCGGGCCGTGATAACCGGCGCCGATCATGTCGAAGCGGCGGGTCCCGTCGGCGATCACGCGGGTGAAGACGTCGAGCCGGCCGGTCGAGCTCTTGGGATTCGCGGCCGCGACGATCTCCGGCGGCAGCGCGAGGCTCTCCAGCAGCGGCACGATGTAGACGCAGTTGGTCTCGAGCACCGCGCCGTCGGCAAGGCTGAACTCGTGCAGCTTCAATTCGTCGATGCGCTCGGCGACGGTGGCGCCGGGACCGGGCAGGAAGCTGGCGCGGACGCGATAGGCGATGTCGCCGAGGCGCAGATCGAGGCTCGCCGGCTGGATTTGGCTTTCGACGAAGTCGTAGGCGGGCAGGATCAGCCCCGCCTCTGCCATCGCCGCAATCATGCGGTCAGGCAGGATACCATTGGCGTCGGCAGCGACCGTGAACGTCAACCGGGGGTCCTCATCAAGGGGCAAACGCATCCCGAGATACGGGAAATACTAGCCTTTTACGGCTATCCGATGGACGCCTTGACGGAAAGGGCATTGCGGAATATGAGCATCACTTATCCCGTGGTGATTTGAGCCGGCCGGCTTGCAGCCACGTTAAATAAGTCGCTAAACAGGCCGGGGACCTCTGTGATCCCGGCCCGTGGAGATATCCAGGCCGGTTTTTTTGTGACCATTTTTTGCTCGAATGGTCATGTCGGAGGTCCTATGACGAAGTCGCCTGCCACTTACCGTCCCGAAACCCGCCTGGTCCATTCCGGCACCCTGCGCTCGCAATATGGCGAGACGTCGGAGGCGCTGTTCCTGACGCAAGGGTACGTCTACAACAGCGCCGAGGAGTGCGAGGCGCGGTTCAAGGGCGAGGACCCCGGCTTCATCTATTCGCGCTATTCCAATCCGACCATCGCGATGTTCGAGCGCCGCATGATCGAGCTCGAAGGCGCCGAAGCCGCTCGCTCGGCGGCCACCGGCATGGCCGCGGTGACGACTGCGATCCTGGCGCCCCTGAAGGCGGGCGATCATGTGGTGGCGTCGCGCGCGCTGTTCGGCTCGTGCCTCTATGTGGTGC
The DNA here is from genome assembly GCF_023073795.1 of Bradyrhizobium sp. 159. Lineage (NCBI taxonomy): Bacteria > Pseudomonadati > Pseudomonadota > Alphaproteobacteria > Hyphomicrobiales > Nitrobacteraceae > Bradyrhizobium > Bradyrhizobium sp. 159. Next base: position 45,470 of record NZ_JADPKE010000068.1, read on the forward strand.
AGGATCTGCTGCCGCGCTACGGTATCGAGACCACGCTGGTCGACGGCCTCGACCTCGACCAATGGCAGCGCGCTCTCAAGCCGAACACCAAGACGTTCTTCCTGGAGAGCCCGACCAATCCGACGTTAGATGTGCTCGACATTCCCTCGATCGCCGAGATCGCGCACAAGGGCGGCGCGCGACTGGTCGTCGACAACGTGTTCGCAACCCCGATCTGGCAGAGCCCGCTCGCGCTCGGGGCCGACGTCGTGGTCTATTCCGCGACCAAGCATATCGACGGCCAGGGCCGCTGTCTCGGTGGCATCATCCTGTCCTCGGAAGCCTTCATCGCCGAGCACATCCACAATTTCATGCGCCAGACCGGCCCGTCGATCTCGCCGTTCAACGCCTGGGTCCTGCTCAAGGGCCTGGAAACGCTGGGCGTGCGCGTGCGCGCGCAGACCGACACCGCAGCGCGCATTGCCGAGGTGCTGGCGAGCCATCCCAAGATCTCGCGGCTGGTCTATCCCGGCCGCGCCGATCATCCTCAGGCCGCGCTGGTGAAGAAGCAGATGCGTGGCGGCTCGACGCTGGTCGGCTTCGAGGTGAAGGGCGGCAAGCAGGCGGCGTTCCGCGTGCTCAATGAGTTGAAGCTGGCGAAGATCTCCAACAATCTCGGCGACGCCAAGAGCCTCGTCACGCATCCGGCCACTACGACGCATCAGCGTCTGAAGCCCGAAGACCGCGCCGCGCTCGGCATCAGCGAAGGCTTCATCCGCTTCTCCGCCGGGCTCGAGCATGCGGAAGATCTGATCGAGGATCTGACGGCGGCGCTGGAGAAGGCGTGATCTTCTTACCCTCCCCTGGAGGGGGAGGGTCGGCTCACATGGAGCGCAGCGAAATGTGAGACGGGGTGGGGTGACGGTCTTTCCGCATCCAACGCTGCCCGAGCGGAGAGATCACCCACCCCGCTCGCCTGTGCGCGATCGACCCTCCCCCTCCCAGGGGAGGGTGAAGCAACCTACATCGGCCGATACGTGCGCACATCCGCGGGCACGTTCACACCGAGCTTGATCTGGCCGACGGAGCGGATGATGTCATCGGCGAGGAGTTGGGCGAAGCATGCGTAGCCCCAATCGTTCATGTGCAGGCCGTCGGCGATAACGAAACTCTCGACCGGGATCGCCTGCTTCTCGTGCCAGTCGCGCATCACCTCGAAGCGCGGGAAGATGCCAACGTGACGGAGCTCGGCGACGTTGCCGAGCAGCTTCACCATCTTGCCGGCGCTCTCGGCGCGCTGGTTGACCGCCGGCGAATATTGCGGATCGACCAGCACGATGTCGGCGCCACCGGCGGCCTGGATGCGGCTGATGCCGTCCTCGACCAGTTTTGCGGTATCGGCGGGATCGAGATTGCGCAGCACGGCGTTGGTGCCGACCTGCCAGATCACGAGATCCGGATGCACGTCGATGACCTGCGTCTGGAGGCGCTTCATCATCTCGGGCGCATCCTCGCCACCGACGCCGGCATTGATGACGGTGATGTCAGCGGTCGGATAGTGCCGGCGCAGCTGTGCGGCGAGACGGTTCGGATAACTGAACTCCGGCGAGCTCGCACCGAATCCTGCGGTGGACGACGAGCCGAACGCGACGATGACGACGGGCTGGCCGGCGACGAGCTTGCTTGCGACACGCGGCAGCGAGCCCATCGCCTTCGAGCCGCCCTTCGGCGGCAGGCAGGGCACGCGGCTGAAGATGTCGCCGGCGGACTTTGCGACTTCCTTCACCTTGTCGATGGCGCGCGCCGTGACGCCGCGCTGCTCGGGGGACGTCGCGGCGACGGTGGTCTGGGAGGGCGGTGCGGCAGCGGAATCAGCCGGCTGCGCGGGCGTCGCCTGAGCGGCTTGCGTCTGCGCGCGCGGCTGCGAAGCGGGCATCAGCAGCAGCAGCGCCGCCGCCGCGGGCGCCAGCCATGACGTCAGGCAAAAAGGGCGGAGAGAACTCATTAACGCTAGACCTCAATTTTGCTGCTGGGCCGGCTCCAGATGGGCAGCATCAATCACGAACTGTGCCAACGCCCGGCCAAGGCAATCATGGACCTGTTTCGCCAGTTCAGGCCCGCGGGACGGGTTGAACAAGTCGAATTGGCCCTGATCATTCCATTGTCGCATGATCGCGAAACGGTCGAACAGCGGGACGTCGTGCTCCTGCGCCACCACACGCATATTATCGAGAAAAGGCTGCGCCGAGATCATGGTTTCGGTACGCGGACTGTACTGCAAATTCATCAAGACGACGTCAGCCCCTGCCTTTTGCAACGCGGTAACCCCTTCGGTTACCGCGCCGCGAAAATCGTCGGGATCGATGGATCGGATAGCATCCACGGTCCCGGTCTGCCAGATGACCAAAGTAGGCGTTTTTGCTTCCATCAGCTTAATGAAAGTGGACGCGGTCTCCCCTGCCGTTTTCTTGCTCTGTATTTCTACGGAGACGTGCACCACTTCGGACGCGGGCAGCTTCTCCTTGAGGATCGTCTCCATGCGTGCCGGATATGAGCTGCTCTCCGAGGATGGAATCGTGGTCGAGCGGCTTCCGATGACCAGAATCTCGAGCGGCTTGCCGGACTTGATGGCATCGGCGACCTTGGGAAGCTGGCTTTCGCTGGTAAGCAGATAGGACGGCAATTCGCAGGCCGGGGGCGCGGCCGAGGCAGCAGGCGCAGCATCGCCCGCGCGCGCCGTGGCCGCGGCGAGGCCACCGCATAGCAGGATCAGGCTCAGGAGAACCTTCGCCTTCATCAGCCCCCTCCCGCCAGATCGGCGTTGCCGACGGCGTTTTTGGTTTTCGCACCGCTCTTGTCAGCCACGCGCTTGTACCACGAAATCACCCACGCCACCCCCCACATGATCAGGATTCCGGAGAGACTAATCAACGCATGCATGGCTGCCCCGCCGGAAACTTCGGCCAGGATGAAATGGCCGGCGAAAGCCAGGAAGACGCCGAGACAGAAGATCTCGAGCGAATGCTGCCCGCATAGGATCAGCGGCCGCAGCCAGGGCGATTTCAGGCCCGGCCAGGTCCGCGGCAGGAAGCGCACGGTGAGCGCGGCCAGCGCCAGGAAATGTGTGAAGCGCAGCACGTCGAGATCGGTCTTGTCGATCGGATACATCCACTGCTCGATCCGCTTCGGCATGAAGTGGCCGAGCTGCGGCACGTACCAGGTCAGCGTCACGTAGAACGCCGCGGCGAGATAGGCGATCGAGATCCACATCGTCACGGGTGATGCCAGAATGCGCGACATGCGCCGCGCGCCTCCGAGCGCACACCATGCACCGAAGACGAAAAGCAATTGCCAGGCCAGCGGATTGAACGCCCAGAAGCCGTTCGGATAGGCCGAGAAGTAGAGGTCGTATTCCCACGTCACGGCGTAGAGCACGACCGAGAGGCCGAGCGTGACGTCGGGCTTCCACTTCATCGACCACAGGATCAACGGCAGCGCCAGCATCAGCACGATGTAGAGCGGCAGCACGTCCATGTTGACGGGCCGGAAGCGCAGCAGCAGCGCCTGCACGATGGTGACGTCGGGCTGCTTGAGGAAATCCATGATGCCCATCTCTTCGGTGTAGAGCGGGTTCTCGAAGCTGGTCGCCACATAGGAGATTTCGGCGAGGAAGATCGTGAACAGGAAGACGTGGGCGACGTAAATCTGCCAGACGCGGCGCAGGATGCGCGCGGTGGCGATGACGGCGCCGCTCTCCAGCATTGCCCGGCCGTAGACGAAGGCGGCGGTATAGCCGGAGATGAAGATGAAGATCTCGGTGGCGTCGCTGAAGCCGTAATTGCGAATGGTGAACCAGGTCAGCAGGCTGGTTGGCAGATGGTCGATGAAGATCAGCCACAGCGCCAGGCCGCGGAACAGATCGAGCCGGAGCTCGCGCTCGCCGATCGCCGGCAGCGTAATGGCTGGCGCGGCGGCGCGCGGCTTGGTCCCTGCGGGTTTGGCACCGGCGGTTCCCGCGATCGTCGATCCCGTCACTTGGTCGGCAATGGTCATCGGGGCCAAAAACCCTTCCGCAAATCGCGACGTTCAATGGAGTTTACCGGTCCGGCCGTCGTCTCGCAAAGCGGCCGGATCACATAAGGTTGTCTCCCCCTTGGGAGTCCCTTCCCCGCGAATTCTGGCGGGACGATGTCGCCAAAGCCGTCTCCGGCGTTTGGTTCCCCGGGCGGATTTCGCTATGATGGGCCATCATGTACCGCGCCGTGACCCGCCAGATCGAAGTGACCGTCGAGCCGAACTTTGTTCCGGAGCAGTCGTCGGCCGACCGCTCCCGCTATTTCTGGTCCTACACCATCGTCATCACCAATTCCGGTGACGAGACCGTGCAGCTGAAGACGCGGCACTGGATCATCACCGACGCCTCCGGCCGCCAGCAGGAGGTGAAGGGCGAGGGCGTCGTCGGTGAGCAGCCGATCCTGGCCCCCGGCGAGCGCTTCGAATACACCTCCGGCGTGCCGCTCACGACCGCCTCCGGCTTCATGACCGGCCGCTACCAGATGGTCAGCGAAAGCGGCGAGCGCTTCGAGATCGACGTGCCGACGTTCTCGCTGGACAGTCCGGACAACAAGCGGGTGTTGAACTAGCCTCCGATGTCATTCCCCGCGAAGGCGGAGAATCCAGCAAGCCGCGGCCTATCGGTTCAATCAGTGTTTGGCTCAATCACTGTCGTCTCGGAGTATTGGATCGCCCGATCACGGGCGGGCAGCGAGCATGTGCGAGCGGCCTCCCCAGCCTCGTCATTCCTAGCGTAGCTATGCGCGGTGCCTAGGCGTCCTCCACGCCCGCCTCGTGCGGCGTGAACTGGTAGACCGACGAGCAGAACTCGCAGGTGACGACGACCTTGTCGTCCTTGACCATCGCGGCGCGATCGTCGGGCGAGAAGCTCTTGAGCATCGAGGCAACCGCATCGCGCGAGCAGGAGCACCGCGCTTCCAGAACCTGCGAATTGAACACGCGCACGCCGCGCTCGTGGAAGAGGCGGAACAGCAGCCGCTCGCCGGAGAGCTCGGGATCGATCAGCTCGACGTCCTCGACGGTCTCGATCAGCGAACGCGCCTCGACCCAGGCGTCGTCTTCGGCGACGCTGTGCACCTCGCTGCCTTCGGGCGCATCCCCGGGATGCAGGTCCGCCTGCCGCGCGCGCTCCGGCGCCTTGGGCAGAAACTGCATCAACATGCCACCGGCGCGCCAGCGATGCTTGCCGCCGTCGCTACTGCGCCACTCCTCGCCGACCGCAAGACGCACGCGCGTCGGGATCTGCTCGGAGCGGAGGAAATATTCGTGAGCGGCCTCTTCCAGGCTGCCACCGTCGAGCGCGACCAGACCCTGGTAACGGCTCATGTCGGGGCCCTGGTCGATGGTCATGGCGAGATGACCGCGGCCGAGCAGCGTGCCGGAATCTTTGGCGTTACCGAGACGCGCGGCATCGAAACGCGCATAGGCGCGCAGGCGATCCGGCGCCATGTAGTCGACGACAAAGAACGACACCGGACCGTCGGTTTGGGCCTGGAGGATGAAGCGGCCCTCGAATTTCAGCGCCGAGCCGAGCAACGTCGTCAGCACGATGGCCTCGCCGAGCAGCTTGCCGACGGGAGCGGGATAATCGTGCTTGGTGAGAATGTCGTCGAGCGCCGGACCGAGCCGCACCAAGCGGCCGCGCACGTCGAGTGCGTCGACCTCGTAGGGCAGCACGGCGTCATCGATCGGAACCGGTGATGGCGCGCGAACCGGGCCTTCTGGCCCGGTTTTCATGTCAGGGGATTGGGAAACCATGGCCGTGTATCTGGGGTCGGAGGTGGGAAATGGAAGGGGGCGCGAGGGAGTGTTCCCGAGGCAGTTATGATCACACACGATACTGCTGGTTCGGCGTCGTCCCGGCTTCTCGCCAGGACGACGAACCAAACCCACTTCGCCTTCACCAGGCTGCGCTACTTCACCGCGTCAAAGCACCAGGCCAGAATGCCCTTCTGCGCGTGCAGGCGGTTTTCGGCCTCGTCGAACACGACCGATTGCGGGCCGTCGATCACTTCATCCGTGACCTCCTCGCCGCGATGGGCAGGCAGGCAGTGCATGAACAGCGCGTCGGGCTTGGCCAGCGACATCAGCTTGGCATTGACCTGGTAGGGCTTGAGCACGTTGTGGCGGTGCTCGCCTTCCTTGTCGCCCATCGACACCCAGGTGTCGGTGACGACGCAGTCGGCGCCCCTCACGGCGGCTTCCGGATCGGTGCCGAGCACGATCGGCGCATTGGTCATCTTGATCCAATCGCGCATCGCCTTTTTCGGCGCGAGCTCCGGCGGCGTTGCGACGTTGAGCTGGAACTTGAAGCGCTCGGCGGCGTGGGCCCAGGACGCCAGCACGTTGTTGTCGTCGCCTGTCCAGGCCACCGTCTTGCCCTCGATCGGGCCGCGATGCTCCTCATAGGTCATGAGGTCGGCCATCACCTGGCAAGGGTGCGAACGGCGCGTCAGGCCGTTGATGACGGGCACGGTCGCATGGGCCGCAAGCTCCAGCAGCGCCTCGTGATTGAGGATGCGGATCATGATGGCGTCGACATAGCGCGACAGCACGCGCGCGGTGTCGGCGATGGTCTCGCCCCGGCCGAGCTGCATTTCGGCGCCGGTGAGCATGATGGGCTCGCCGCCGAGCTGGCGCATGGCGACGTCGAACGACACCCGCGTCCGCGTCGAGGGGCGCTCGAAGATCATCGCCAGCGTCTTGCCTTCGAGCGGCCTGACCGGCTGATGCGCCTTCTGCTTCGCCTTCATGGCGGAGGATGCGGCGAGCATGCGCTTGAGCTCCGACAGCGGGAGCTCGTTGATGTCGAGGAAGTGCTTTGGCGAATTGCTCATCAGCTTGCCGCCCGCTTGGTCTGACTGCACGAGATCGCCGCGCAGGCGCGCTCGAGCCGCCCGACGCTGTCCTCGATCTCGGCTTCGGTGACGATCAGAGGCGGTAGGAAGCGCACCACATTGTCGCCGGCGCCGACGGTGAGCAGCTTTTCGTTGCGCAGGGCGGTAACGAGATCACCCGAAGGCACGACCGCCTTGATGCCGATCAGGAGCCCCTCACCACGGACTTCGCTGACGACATCAGGATAGCGATCGATCACCGAGGCGAGCTTCTGCTTGAGCAGCAGCGACATCCTCTGCACGTGATCGAAAAAGCCGGGCTCGAGCATGACGTCGAGCACGGCGTTCGCAGCGGAAATCGCGAGCGGATTGCCGCCGAAGGTCGAGCCGTGCGAGCCGGGCGTCATGCCGGAGGCCGCTTCCGCGGTGGCAAGACAAGCGCCGATCGGGAAGCCGCCACCGAGCGCTTTCGCCAGCGACATCACGTCGGGGGTGACGCCGAGACGGCGATGCGCGAACAGATCGCCGGTGCGGCCCATGCCGGTCTGCACCTCGTCGAACGCGAGCAACAGGCCCTTCTCGTCACAGAGCTGACGCAGCGCCTTGAGGAAGGCGGGTGTTGACGAACGCACACCGCCCTCGCCCTGGATCGGCTCGATCAGGATGCCGGCGGTCTGCGGACCGATCGCCTTCTTCACGGCCTCGATATCGCCATGCGGGACCTGGTCGAAGCCATCCATGGGCGGGCCGAAACCTTCAAGATATTTTGCCGAGCCCGTCGCCGCCAACGTCGCCAGCGTGCGGCCGTGGAAGGCGCCTTCGAAGGTGATCATGCGATAGCGATCGGGATGGCCTTTGGCGGCATGATAGCGCCGCACGACCTTGATCACGCATTCCAACGCTTCGGCGCCGGAATTGCAGAAGAACACGAAGTCCGCGAAACTTTCGTTGCACAAACGCGTTGCAAGCCGTTCGCCATCGGGACTCTGGAACAGGTTCGACATGTGCCAGAGCTTGGTCGCCTGCTCCTGCAATGCCTTGACCAACGCAGGATGGGCGTGGCCGAGCGCGTTCACGGCGACGCCCGAGGTGAAATCGAGATAGCGATCGCCATTGGTCGCGATCAGCCAGCAGCCTTCGCCGCGCTCGAAGCCAAGGTCCGCCCTGGCGAAAACGGGAAGCAGATGCGGCGCGGCGCTGTTGGTCATGACCATCACTTGGATGTTGCATTTGGACGTTGAGACCTGCCTGGCATGCCTTGCGCAGCGCACCATTGACCGGTCCGGAAAACGAAACGTGCCGCCTTTTAAGGGCGGCACGCGTCACCATCTTATGCCTGGCAAGACGGGTGTCAATGCCGCCCGGAAAGCCTCGCGAAACGCGAAATCCGTAGTCTTGCGGTGCCGATCTTGCGGGGTTTTCACCACGGAACATGTGGAAGCGAGTCGGCGGACTCTTGCGCGGGAGTCACGCCATATTGTAGCGTTTGGACTGTCAGATACGACATCTCGTGCAGCGGTTCTGATCCCAAGAGTCCTCATGTACCGGCGTAAACGTTCGGGCGTCAGTCACGCGCCCGGCGAGCCTTAAGGGATTCTGACGGCACGGGTTTTTCAAGGCTTAAGCATTCGCTGTGAGGCCCCAGGATGGCGGCGCGCAACGAGGGAAAGGGTGCAATGACGGTTTTGACCTGGTCCGACGATCGCGTCGAGCAGCTGAAAAAGCTCTGGGAGGCCGGACTTTCGGCCAGCCAGATCGCGGCCGAGCTCGGCAATGTGACCCGCAATGCCGTGATCGGCAAAGTGCACAGGCTCGGCCTGTCGGGCCGCGCCAAGAGCCCTTCATCGGCAGCGCCGCGGCCGCGCAAGGCGCGGCCCGCGCAGCATATGATGCGGGTGACCCGGCCGATCTCGCGCGGCAACACCGCGCTGGCGCAGGCCTTCGAGGTCGAGGTGGAGGCCGAACCGGTCACCTACGACAACGTGGTGCCGATGAGTCAGCGGCTGTCGCTGCTGGAATTGAACGAGGCGACGTGCCACTGGCCGGTCGGCGATCCCTCCAGCCCGGACTTCTTCTTCTGTGGCGGCAAGGCGCTGTCAGGCCTGCCCTACTGCGCCCAGCACTCGCGCGTCGCCTATCAGCCGGCAGCGGATCGCCGGCGGGCGGCACCGAAGCCGAGCACGCGGTGATTATTTCCTGAGATCGAACCGGCAGCCGTCACGCGGTGACGGCGCAACAAACCCGACGTCGTCCCGGACAAGCGAAGCGCCGGACCGGGACCGATAGCCACCGCAAGCCGTGGTTACGGGGACTCGGAGTTACCTTTTCGCGCAACAACCACGTCCTGTGGCTATGCGTCCGGATCGGCGCTTCGCTCCGGACAACGCTGCGCGTTGCCGGGAGCTACGCTTGTCCGGGACGACGACCGAGCTTGGTGACGCAGTTGGGCCTACGTCTGCTCCGCCTTTGCAAACCGATCATCCAGCGCATAACCCGCGCCGCGGACGGTGCGGATCGGGTCCTGCTCGCGGCCGAGATTGAGCAGCTTGCGCAGGCGGCCGATATGGACGTCGACGGTGCGCTCGTCGATGTAGATGTCGCGGCCCCAGACGCTGTCGAGCAGCTGCTCGCGCGAGAACACGCGGCCGGGATGCTCCAGGAAGAACTCCAGCAGGCGATATTCGGTCGGGCCGAGATCGATCGGCCGGCCCGAGCGCGCGACGCGGCGCTTGTCGCGATCGAGCTCGATGTCGCCATAGGCGAGCACGGTGGCGAGCCGCTCGGGGCTTGCGCGCCGCAGAAGGCCCTTCACGCGCGCGAGCAGCTCCGGCACCGAGAACGGCTTGACGATGTAGTCATCGGCGCCGGTCGCAAGACCCCGCACCCGCTCGCTTTCCTCGCCGCGCGCGGTCAGCATGATGATCGGGAGCTGCTTGGTCTCGGGACGGGTGCGCAGCCGCCGACACAACTCGATGCCGGACAGTCCCGGCAGCATCCAGTCGAGCACGATCAGATCGGGGATGTGTTCCTTGAGGCGGGTGTCGGCGTCGTCGCCGCGCATTACCGTCTCCACGTCATAGCCGTCGCCTTCGAGGTTGTAACGGAGAAGCTCGGTGAGAGCTTCCTCGTCCTCAACCACCATAATGCGTGCGCCCATGTTGTCGTCGCTCCCTAGGTATTCGGTACCGTCGTGGCGAAGGTCGTCATGTCGCCCTTCGGCCGCTTGTCGGTGATCGCCTGCCCCTCGATCATGTAGAACACGGTCTCGGCGATGTTGGTGGCGTGATCACCGATGCGCTCGATGTTCTTGGCGCAAAACATCAGATGGATGCAGAACGAGATGTTGCGCGGATCCTCCATCATATAGGTGAGGAGCTCGCGGAACAGAGAGGTGCAGATGGCGTCCACTTCCTCGTCGCCCTTCCACACCGCCATCGCCGCCGGCAAATCGTGCGCGGCATAGGCATCCAGCACCGACTTGACCTGCTGCTGCACGAGGTCGGTCATGTGCTCCAGGCCGCGGAACAGTTTCAGCGGATGGAAGTCCGTCTCCAGCGCCGCAACGCGCTTGCCCATGTTCTTGGCGAGGTCGCCGATGCGCTCGAGATCGGTGGCAACGCGCATGGCGCCGACGATCTCGCGTAAATCCACCGCCATCGGCTGGCGGCGGGCGATGGTGAGCACGGCGCGCTCCTCGATGCGCTTCTGAAGCGCGTCGAGCTCGGCATCGGTGGTGACGACGCGCTGGCCGAGCGCGACGTCGCGGCGGATCAGCGCGTCGACGGAATCGACGATCATGCGCTCGGCGATGCCGCCCATCTCGGCGACGAGGCGAGTGAGCTCCTGGAGGTCGGTATCGAAGGCCTTTGCGGTATGTTCAGTACCCATGTCCCGTCTCCTCAGCCGAACCGGCCGGTGATGTAATCCTGCGTACGCCGGTCGCTCGGCGACGTGAAGATCTTGCTGGTGTCGTCGAACTCGATCAGCTCGCCGAGATACATGAAGGCGGTTTTATCAGAGACGCGCGCCGCCTGCTGCATGTTGTGGGTGACGATCGCGATCGTGTAGTTCTCGGACAATTCCTGGATCAGCTCCTCGACCTTGGCGGTCGAGATCGGGTCGAGCGCCGAGCAGGGCTCATCGAACAAGATCACTTCGGGCCGCACCGCGACCGTGCGGGCGATGCAGAGGCGCTGCTGCTGGCCGCCGGAGAGCGACAAGCCGGACGCGTTGAGCTTATCCTTGACCTCGTTCCACAGCGCGCCGCCGCGCAGCGCCTTCTCGACGCGGTCGTCCATCTCGGACTTCGAGATCTTCTCGTAGAGGCGGATGCCGAAGGCGATGTTCTCGTAGATCGTCATCGGGAACGGCGTCGGTTTCTGGAACACCATGCCGACCCGGGCGCGCAGCAGGTTAAGGTCCAGCTTGGGATCGAGGATATTGGTCTGGTCGAGCAACAGCTGGCCGGTGGCGCGCTGGCCCGGATAGAGATCGTACATCCGGTTGAAGATGCGCAGCAGGGTCGACTTGCCGCAGCCCGACGGGCCGATGAAGGCCGTGACGCGGTTGGTGCCGAGGGCCAGATTGATGTTCTTCAGCGCGTGGTGCTCACCGTAGTAGAAATTGAGGTTGCGCGCGGTGACCTTGGCAGGCGCCTCGGGTAGCGGCTGTGAGCCGGGATGAACGGTCGGCGCACTTACGGAAACAGACATTTCACTCATTTTGCAGTCCTCTCGGCGCCAAGGATGCGCGCGCCAATGTTCAGGGCAAGCACGGTCAGGGTGATGAGCAGCGCCCCACTCCAGGCGAGCTGCTTCCAATAGGCGTAGGGGCTCTGCACGAAGTTGTTGATGGTGACAGGCAGGTTGGCCATCGTCTTGTCGAGGCCGAGGCTGAAGAACTGGTTCGACAGCGCCGTGAACAGCAGCGGCGCGGTCTCGCCGGCGACGCGCGCAGTCGCCAGCAGCACGCCGGTGATCAGGCCGGAGCGCGCGGCACGATAGGCGATCCGTTTGATCACCAGCGAGCGCGGCAGGCCGAGCGCGCTGGCAGCCTCACGCAGCGGGTTCGGCACCAGCAGCAACATGTCTTCGGTGGTGCGCACCACGACCGGGATCACGATCACGGCGAGCGCCAGCGCGCCGGCGATCGCCGAGAAGCCGCGCATCGGCACCACCACCGCGCCGTAGATGAACAGGCCGATGATGATCGAAGGCGCCGAGAGCAGGATGTCGTTGATGAAGCGGATCACCGAGGTCAGCTTGTCGTTGCGGCCGTACTCGGCGAGATAGGTGCCGGCGAACAGGCCGAGCGGCGCGCCGATGCCGACGCCGATCACGGTCATGATCAGCGAGCCGACGATGGCGTTGAGCAGGCCGCCCTCGTTCGATCCGGGCGGGGGCGTGTTCTCGGTGAAGACCTGGTAGTTGAGCCCGGCCAGGCCATTGTAAAGCAGCGTGATCAAAATCAGCGCGAGCCAAGTGACGCCGAAGGCGGCGGCTGCGATGCAGAGACCGCGGATGACGATGTCCCAGCGGCGACGGCGCGAATAGATCGGGTTCATGGCGTCACTTTCCGGCCTTGGTTTCCAGCCGCATCAGCATCAGCCGCGCGGCCGCGAGCACGAAGAACGTCAGCACGAACAGGAGCAGGCCGAGCAGGATCAGGCCGGACTGGTGCAGGCCGTCACTCTCGGCGAATTCGGAGGCGATCGCCGCCGAGATCGTGGTGCCCGGAGCGAAGATCGACGAGGAGATGCGGAACGAGTTGCCGATGATGAAGGTCACCGCCATCGTCTCGCCGAGCGCGCGACCGAGCGCCAGCATGACGCCGCCGATGATGCCGACGCGGGTGTAGGGGATCACCACGCTGCGGACGACTTCCCAGGTGGTGCAGCCGACGCCGTAGGCGGCTTCCTTCAGCACCGGCGGCACCGTCTTGAACACGTCGACCGAGATCGAGGTGATGAAGGGCAGCACCATGATGGCGAGGATCAGCGCGGCATTGAACAGGCTGAGATAGGACGGCGGACCTGCGAAGATCGCCCCCAGCACGGGGACGCCGTCGAAGACCCTGATCATGAACGGCTGGAAGGTGTTGGCCAGGAACGGGCCCAGCACGAAGAAGCCCCACATGCCGTAGATGATCGAGGGAATGCCGGCGAGCAGCTCGATCGCCATGCCGATCGGGCGGCGCAGCCATTGCGGGCAGAGCTCGGTGAGGAAGATCGCAATACCGAGACCGACCGGAATGGCGATCAGCATCGCGATGAAGGAGGTGACGAGCGTGCCGTACATCGGCCCGAGCGCGCCGAGCACGGGCGGATCGGCCGACGGCGCCCAGCGCTGCGTCCATAGGAACGAGAGGCCGTATTCCTTCATCGCGGGGAAGGCGCCAACGATCAGCGAAATGATGATGCCACCGAGGATCAGCAGCACCGAGATCGCGGAAAGTCGCGTGATCCAGTAGAAGGTGACGTCGCCGAGCTTGAACGCGCTCAAGGCCTTGGCGCGGTCATACGGTCCGGCGTCGTCGATTACGTCGCTCTGAACGGCCATCTCTGCCACGCCGATCCCCTGTACCCAGATTTATAGACGCTTGTTGCCGGTCCCGCGCCCCCGACACAGCACGACGCTGATCGGGGCCCGGTTGTTGTCCCGGCGCAGCGCAGCAGCATTTCACGCTGCTGCGCGTCCGGGACATGAGAGCCGTTCGCCTCAGCTCTTGATCTCGGCGGCCCAGGTCTTCTCGATCAGCTGGACGACGCTGTCCGGCATCGGGATGTAGTCGAGTTCTTCAGCCGCCTTGCCACCGTTCTTGAACGCCCAGCGGAAGAACTTGATGGCTTCCTGGGAGGCGGCCTTGTCGGTCACAGACTTGTGCATCAGGATGAAGGTCGCCGCCGTGATCGGCCAGGACTTCTCGCCCGGCTGGTCGGTCAGGATGACGTAATAGCCGGGAGCCTTGGCCCAGTCGGCGTTGGAGGCGGCGGCCTGGAAGGCCTCGACGGTCGGCTGCACCGGCTTGCCGGCCTTGTTGACGAGACCGGTGTAGGTCAGCTTGTTCTGCTTGGCATAGGCGTACTCGACATAGCCGATCGAGTTCTTAGTCTGGCTGATGTTGCCCGACACGCCTTCGTTGCCCTTGGCGCCGACGCCGACCGGCCACTCCACCGCGGTGCCTTCGCCGACCTTGCTCTTCCAGTCCGCGCTGGCCTTGGAGAGATAGTTGGTGAAGTTGAAGGTGGTGCCCGAACCGTCGGAACGGCGGACCACGGTGATCGCCTCCGCCGGCAGCTTCACGTTCGGATTGAGCTTCTTGATCGCGGCGTCGTCCCATTTGGTGATCTTGCCGAGATAGATGTTGGCCAGCGTCTCGCCGTCGAACACCAGCTCGCCGGGCTTCACGCCCTCGAGGTTGACGACGGGGACGATGGCGCCCATCACCATCGGCCACTGCACGAGACCGTCCTTCTCGAGCTGCTCGGCCTTGAGCGGCGCGTCGCTGGCGCCGAAGGTCACGGTCTTAGCCAGGATCTGCTTGATACCGCCGCCCGAGCCGATCGACTGGTAATTCAGACCGTTGCCGGTCTCCTTCTTGTAGGCATCAGCCCACTTTGAATAGATCGGGAACGGGAACGTCGCACCGGCACCCGTGATATCGGCAGCAAAGGCCGCCGTCGCCGAGGCGGCGACCAAGCCGGCAGCGACGATCGTTTTGAGGAAATTCATGCTGGTCTCCATACAGGGGGAGCGAAGCGCCGTCCGCGCCCGATCGCGCTCCCCGCGCCGCCCCTTTAGGAGCGGTCGGCTGTGCTTTTACGAAGGTTTCGTGACAGCTGGATGACACCCTCAAGCAATTGGAATCGCTTGATTTTCAGGTCGCAGCCGAAGTCCTCGTCTGGGGAAAACAGGCGGTAAAAGTGGCGCCCTGCCGGGGGACGCTTTCGATCAGAAGCCGGCCGCGATGACGGTTAAGAATATGTTTCACCAGCGATAATCCGAGCCCGGTTCCGCCCTGCGCGCGGCTGTCGCCGACGTCGACCCGGTAGAAGCGCTCCGTCAGCCGGGGCAGGTGCTCCGGTGCGATGCCGGGGCCGAAATCCCGGACCATGACGCGGATTTCCTGAGCCCCATCAGTGACCGCGCTTGAGGTCAGCGACACAATGACGCGTCCGCCCGATGCGCCGTATTTGAGCGCGTTCTCGATCAGGTTCTCGAACAGGCGGAGCAGCTCCTCGCGGTCGCCCGCGATCATCACGGCGGCTTCCGGCAGATGGGTCTCGACATCGACCTGGCGCTCCCGCGCCAGCGGTTCGAGCCCGTCCGCGACCTGGCGGATGATCGGCAAGAGATCGACCAGGGTGTCGGGGCGGACATGGGCCGACAATTCGACCCGCGACAGCGACAGCAAATCGTCGATCAGGCGCGCCATGCGGGTGGCCTGGTTGTGCATGATGCCGAGGAAGCGCTCGCGCGCTTTTGGATCGTCCTTGGCCTGGCCCTGGAGTGTGTCGATGAAGCCCGACAGTGCGGCGAGCGGAGTGCGCAGCTCGTGGCTGGCATTGGCGACGAAATCGGCCCGCATCTCCTCGACCCGCCGCAGCGGCGTCTGGTCGTGGAAGGTCATCAGCATGCACTTGTCGGCGCCGCCGAAGGTGGTCGGCACCGGCACCGGCGTGATCATGAGCTCCATCCAGCGATCGACCGGAACATGATCGAGATAGGTCGCGCGCCGCGGCTCGGTGGTCGCGATCGCCTCGCGCAAGGCCGTGATAATCTCCGGCGAGCGCAACGCGAACTGGGCAAGCTCGTTCCTGCGCAGCGCCGGCGCGAGCTGGGCGGCGGCGGCATTGAGGTGGATGACGCGGCCGGCGCGGTCGAGCAGCACCGCAGGATCCGGCATGCCGGCAACGACCGCGGCCACCGCCGCGCTCTCGACCGGATTGATGCGCCTGACGTCGTCGCGCGAGGCGGCGGGATCGTGCAGGCGCCAGGGAATCAGCGCCGCGGCTGCAATGCAGAGGAATACGGTGGCAGCGTGCAGCACCGACAATTCGCCGAGCGAAACCACGACGGACAGCGCCAGCGCCGCGGCGATCAGCACGATGGTCGAGTGTCGCAGCCGGTCGGACCAGGGCTGGCTGGAGGGAGAAGATGGGGCGTCGATCGCCATCGGGGAGGGCTTCTCCTAAAAGGCCTGCGTCGGTCAGGCGCCGCTGTCGCTGCGCTCTCTCACATAGGCGGCCTCACGCGCCGGACCGGGATCGAGCTTGAGCGCCGCCTGCTGCAAGCGCTTCGAACGTGCGCCGATTATAACTTCCCGAAACGTCAGCAAGATTACAGATATGACGAAGGGGGACAGATAATAGAGGACGCGGAACAGGAGCATTCCACCCAGAAGCTCCTCCCGGTCCATCTGCCAGAGGCCGACCAGCATGGCGGCGTCGAACACGCCAAGACCTCCGGGTGAATGGCTGGCAAAGCCGAGCAGTGTCGCCGAGACGAAGATCACTGCGACCACGACGAAGCCGAGATTGGGCTCGTCCGGGACCAGCACGTACATCGCGAGCGCGCAGAAACCGAGATCGACAATGCCGATCGCGATCTGGAGCAGCGTCAGCGGGCCGCCCGGCAGCACTACGGTCCAAGGCCCCCGGCCGACCACCCGCGGCTGGGTCCAGACCCATACCACATAAGCGACCAGCCCCACGATGATCATCAGCGCCAGCGTCCGGTTCAGCCAGGCCGGCAGTTGGTCGATCGCGGCGGCGGCCTCCGGATGGTAGGAGATGCCGAGGCCGAGCACGGCGGCATTGCCGAGCCAGAAGGTCAGGCCGGCGAGGAAGCAGATCTTGGCGACGTCGATCGCGTTCAGCCCATAGGCCGAATAGATGCGGTAGCGCACCGCACCGCCAGTGAAGACGCTGGCGCCGACATTGTGGCCGATCGAATAGCTGGTGAAGGCGGCAAGCGCGTTGATCCGGTAGGGCACATGGGCGTGCCCGATCGCACGCGTGGCGAACAGGTCGTAGAAGGTCAGGGTGAAATAGCCCGCAGCCACGAACAGCGCAGCCATCGCAATCTGGCTCGGCTCGGTACTTTTGATTGCCTCGATGACCTCGTTGCGATCGATGCCTCGCAGCATGTGGTAAAGCACATAGCAAGCGATGCCGATGACCGCGACGCTGATCACAACTCCAAGCTTATGCAGGACTTGCTTCTGGCGCAGAAACGTCGTCGCTCTGCGGATGGCTTCCAGCATCTAGACCTCGAACAACGCTTCAGCGGCCAGGGTGGCCGGCGGACAGGCGGACGACGCACGGGCACTCGACGAACCGGCTCCGGCATCGCGCATGCCCCCTGCCCCTCCACTAGCGCGTTTTCGGACGAAGTGGAATTCGCCAATTCGAACAAAAACACGTGCCTTCAATGTTTTAGGCAGGTTGGGGGCTCCTGATGCAAGGTTTGGCGCCTTCGGCGGCAAGGCTTAATGCGAATCTCCTTGGCAATCCTGCGCAGACGCCATGAAGTTTTGATGATTTCAACCGCACAATGTTCCGTCACGGCTTAAGCCGACGTCAATCTATGGGGCACGCCGGCCTGTTGAAAGAGGGGCCGACCCGGACATTGTTCACGGATTCGAATGCGCCGGAAGGGTGCTGGGCGCAGAATGGACTCAAGGCGCGGTTACATAGCCGCGGCGATGGGCACCGGCCTGATCCTCGAAAATCGCCATGGCCGTGGTCATCCGCCGGAAACCCAGACGTTCGTAAAAACCCTCTTTGCCGGGGACCGCGTAGAGGATGATTTTCCGGTGGGTCCGGCATCGCACAAGCAAGCGCTCGATGATCTCGCGGCCAAGGCCCTGTCCCTGACGATCAGGGTGCACGGCAACATCGCAGAGATAGGCGCAGTCGCGACCGTCGGCCAGCACGCGCCCGGCACCGATCAGCCGCCCCTCGTCACAAGCAAAGGTGCGAAACATGCTGTTGCCGAACACGAGCGCAAGATCGGTCGGCGTCTTGTGGCCGAGCGGCGCGATGCGATAGAGCTCGGAAAGCTCGTGCCAATCCACGGCGGCGAGATCGTCGGTCCAGGCAATCGACATTGGCAAAGCCCTCCCCGCGTCAGTGCCGCGCGGCCGCGACGATATCATCGGCGCCGGGAAAGTGCCCCTTGCTGCGGCTGGCGACGATCCGGTCGCCGAGCCTGATCTGGAAGATCTTGCCCTTGCCGGGGACGAGGTCCGACTCCAGCGCCAGTTGCCGGCGGAGCGCCGCAGCCACGTCTCTGGCGCGCTTCTCGTATCCGCACGGGCGGCAACAAATGATGGTCACGGCAGACATCTCGTCCTCCTTCAGGCCGCGAGTTGCGGACGCACCGCTTCGATGCCGGCGATCCAGCCGGCGACGGAGCGGCCAATCGCTTCCGCGTGATCCTCCTGAAGATAGTGCAGGCCCGGCCCGAGACGGACAAGCGCGCAGTGCTTGAGCGAGGCAGCGAACGTCTCGGCAAATTCCGGAGCGACGAGCGCACCCGGCTCGCCTGCAAACAGCAGCTTTGGATATGACGCTTCGGCGAGCGATGCATGCGCCGATTGCAGCGCTGCGTAGACATCGGCTGGCTCGCCTGCGATCGGCAGCTCACGGGGGAAGGCGAGGACGGGACGGCGGCTCTCCCGCGTCGGAAACGGCGCGCGATAGGGCGCCATCTCCTCCTCGCTCAGCGTGCGCATGATGCCGCCGGGCAGCACGCGCTCAACGAAGGCATTCGCCTCCAGAACCATCGCCTCGCCCTCGCCCTGCGTCCTGAACTTGCGGAAGGTCTGGCGCGCCGCGTCGGTCTGGTGAAAATCCTGCCAGCTCGGCATCGGTCGGATGAACTCCATGAAGGCGAGGCCGCGCACGAAGGTCGGACGGCGCGCGGCGAGATGAAATGCGAGCGCAGTGCCCCAATCCTGGGCAACGAGATAAGCCGAGGACAAGCCGAGCTGTTCAATCAACGCATCAAGGTAGCCGGCGTGATCAACGAAGCGGTAGGCGATGTCGGGCTTGCCGGACTCGCCGAAGCCGATGAGGTCGGGCGCGATGCAATGCGCGACCGGCGCCACCAGCGGCAGGATGTTGCGCCAGATGTGCGAGGAGGTGGGATTGCCGTGCAAGAACAACGCGACCGGCTGATCGCGCCCTCCTGTCGCGCGGTAAGCCATCGTGCTCCCAAGCACGGACGCGGTGCGCATTTCCATGTTGACTGGCTTGCTCATGTTGGCTCCCTGAACACAGTTTGAAATGCGATAGTCTTGAAACGTTCGAGCGCGTCCGGATTGCGGTCGACCTTCATGCGCAGGATCGCCCCCTGCCAGGACGCAAGCAGGAAGTCGGCAAGCTCCTCGGCCTCGAAATCGGACGCGATTTCGCCGCGCGTCTGTGCCCCGGCGATGCAGGCCGCGAAGGGCATGCGCCACTCGGCAAAAATTTCGGCAAGACGGGTGCGCAGCATCTCGCTGCTGCCGGCCGCTTCGAGACTGAGGTCCCCGATCAGGCAGCCGCGACCATAGCCGTCGGCCTCGAGCCGACCGGTGATGATGTCGAGATAGCGCCTGAGCCGAGCCCGCGGCGTCAGCGAGGTGTCGTCGAGGGCTTCCGCGACCAATCCCCTGGTGATGGCGAAGTAGCGGTCGAGCACCTCGGAGGCGAACGCCTCCTTGGAACGAAAATGATTGGTGAAGGACCCCTGCGGGGCGCCCGCCGCAGCGGTGACGTCACGTACGCTGGTACCGTGATAGCCGGTCCGGAACATGACTTTGAGGCCGGCGTCGAGGATGGCGTCTTTGAGCGAGGGCTTTGGCATTAAGCGATAATACGCACGTACGTATTATTGTCAACCAGACCTCCCGTTTCGGCAATATACTTGTTTGATCAATGTGTTATCGTAATGAAAGAGGCAAGCTCCGCCGATCAGTCAGAGCTTCAGGCTTCACACTGCTGGCGGCGTGCTTCGCGAGACTACCCGGTCGCGCAGCCAGGCACCGATGGTGCAACCCACGAGATAACACGCGAACATGATCAGGCCAAGGTCGAGCCAATAGCCGAAGCGGCCGGGGACCACGTGCGCAAACGACGCCGCGACCATGGCGGCGGCAAGCGCGGCGAGCCACCGCGCGGTCACCTTCGAGGTGCCGTTGCCACGCTGGACCACGGAGATCCAGCCCATGCAAAAGCCCAGCAGCAGCGAGCCGACCAGCCAACCCATATGGAACGAAGCCAGATAGGGCATCATCACCTCACCAGAAATTCGATGCGGCGGTTCTGCGCCTTGCCGTCGTCGGTGTCGTTGCCGGCGAGGGGCTGCGTGCTGCCGTGGCCGACCGCAGTGAAGCGGCTGGCGGGCAGGCCGGCCTTGACCAGATAATCGATCACCGCCTGCGCGCGCTTCTCCGAGAGAGCCAGGTTGAAGGAATCCTCGCCGTCGGCGTCGGTATGCCCGGCGACCTCGATATTGGCGGTGGGACAGCGCAACGCCGTCTCGATCAGATGGTCGAGAATGCCGGCGGAATCCGGATCGATATCGGCGCGCTTCGCCGTGAAGCGGATCTTGCCCTTGGCCAGGAGATCCGAGAACAATTGCTGGCACACGGTGCCGTCGACGGGGCCTGCCGCAGGCTTCACCGTAATCTCCGGCTTGTATTGCCAGTTCTTCGGGAAGTCCTTGCCCGGCCCTGCGCGGATGTCACTGGCGGCACCTTCATAGAGTGCATCGCCCGACAGCTTCACCTCGCGATCCGTGACCACGAGCGTGCCGGTGGACAGCCGCGACAGCGCGCCGAGCGCTGCGACAATGGCGGTGTTGAACGAGCCGGGCGCCCCGATGCTGGCCTTGAGATTGTCCACGACCTTCTCGTTGAAGAACTTTCGCGAGGCGCTGGTTGCGATCGCCGCGTGCACATTGCTGTCCGGGACATAGCCTGTCAGCGTCAGCGTCGCGGCCACCGGATCCTTGTAGGCCTGGAAGATGTAGGGCGGCGCCTTGACGTCGTTGGCGGCGATCGAAAAACCCTCCGGCAGGTTTTTCAGTGCGGCCGCAATCGCCTCGCGACCACCGAGTTCGCGCGCCATGCCCGACAGATTGACCTTGGTGTCGGTTATCGTGATCTTGCCGTCCTTGAGCTTGCCAATCTGATCGAGCAGCAATGTCGCGGCGGCCTCGAACCGTGGCGGCGCACCGCGCGCCAAGCCCATCTGATCGGTCACCTCGACGCCGGCGACTTCCTTGCGCGCCGCCTCGGTCAGACGCGCCCGCATCGAGGGCAGCGGCGCGGAGCCCGACAGGGTCACCCGCACCACGTCACGTTCGGCATTCCAGACGAAGGGTTTGGCCTCGGGAACAAGGCGGGTCCGGTCGTCGACCAGCCGCACACCGGGGACGGCTTCGACCGCCGTCACGGCATCGCGGCGTCCTTCCTCGGAGAACGCATCCGCCGCCAGGCTGACGTCGCGGCCGTCGACCGCGATCCGGGTCTTGTCCAGAACGGTATCCTTGAGCGCCGCCGCGCTGCGGGCCGACAGGTCCGCCTCGACCGGCAACGTGTTATTCCAGGCCGCAAATCCCCACATGACGACAAGGGGGATCAGCCCTGGCCACCATTTGCTGGCCCACCTGAAAAGCTTCTGCATTCGACGACCCGAACTCTGGAACCGGAGACAAAACAAACCCTTGGCAGGCTGTCAAACCGGAAATGGTGCCCTTCTGGAGGCCCGGCGTCGACAATTGGAATAACTTTTTGTTCAAGGGTTCTCCCGTAAGTTGAAGGCGGAATGCCAGAGTCCGCCAGCCGGCCATGAAGCAACTGCGTAACAACGTCATCCGCGCCGGGCTGGAAGCACTCTATTTCAGCGGGGCGCACCATCTGTTGCGCCCGCTTTTGTCGGGCGTCGGTGCCATTTTCATGCTGCACCATGTGCGGCCGGCCCGCGAGGCCGCATTCCAGCCGAACCGTCATCTCGAGGTCACGCCCGAATTCCTGCGCGCCACGCTGTGCCATCTGCGCGCGCGCGACATCGACATCATCGGCATGGACCAGCTGCATGAGCGGCTGGTGCATGGCCGGTTCGATCGCCGCTTCGCCGCCTTCACCCTCGACGACGGCTATCGCGACAATCTCGATCATGCGCTGCCGGTGCTGCGCGAATTTGACGCGCCTCTCGCGGTCTATGTCGCGAGCGATTTCGCCGAGGGCACCGGACGTCTGTGGTGGACGGCGCTGGAAGCGGTGATCGCCAAGGCCGAGCAGATCGACGTGAAAATCGGCCATTCCACGCTGCGGCTCGATGCGACGACGCCCGCCGCCAAGCAGGCGGCATTCGACCGTTTGCACGACTGGCTGCGCGCGCTACCGGGCGAACACGATCTCAAGCGCGAGATCGAAGGCCTCTGCACGAATTACGGCGTCGACATGGAAGCGCTGTGCCGCAGCCTCTGCCTGTCGTGGGACGAGGTGAAGACATTGGCCGCCGATCCCCTGGTCACGATCGGCGCACACAGCATCAGCCATTGCAATCTCGCTAAACAGGCGGAGGGGATCGCCGCGCACGAGATGGCGGCGAGCCGCGCGCGGATCGAGCAGGCCCTCGGCCGTCCCGTGCAGCACTTCGCCTATCCCTATGGCGACCGTGAAGCGGCGGGCGCGCGTGAATTCGCGCTCGCTGCGGCAGCCGGGTTCAAGACGGCGGTGACCACGCGGCCCGGCATGCTGTTCGCCGAAAACGCCGGCCATATGACCGCGCTGCCGCGCGTTTCGCTCAACGGCAACTACCAGGACACACGAATTCTGCCGGTGCTGACCTCGGGCGCCGCGACCGCGATGTGGAACGGCTTTCGCAGGATTGCGGCGGCTTAGCATCAACCGCATCGGTCGTCCGGACGGCGGCCCATGGGCCCTAGCCGGGACGACACCGAGTGGATCAATGCGCCCAGGCGCTCCGAGACGACAAGATTGACTCCCCTCCCGGCCGCGCCCACAACGCGTGACAACCGAACGGAGGCACCATGTTCAACGATCTGTTTTCGCTCAAAAGCCGCGTTGCGCTCGTGACCGGTGGCTCGCGCGGCATCGGCAAGATGATCGCGGCGGGCTTTCTCAGTGCAGGTGCTGCGAAGGTCTACATCACCGCGCGCAAGGCAGGGCCGTGCGAGCAGACCGCCAAGGAGCTCTCCGCGCGATATGGCGGCGAATGCATCGCGCTGCCGATTGACATCTCGACGGTCGAAGGCTGCGACAGGCTGGCCTCCGAGATCATCAAGCTGGAGCCGAAGCTCGACATCCTCGTCAACAATGCGGGCGCGGCCTGGGGTGCGGATTTCGACGAGTTTCCGGAGAGCGGCTGGGACAAAGTGATGGACCTCAACGTCAAGGCGCCGTTCTTCCTGACCAAGGCGCTGGCCGGCCCCTTGCGCGCGGCAGCCTCCGCCGAACGGCCGGCGAAGGTGATCAACATCGCCTCGATCGACGGCATCTTCGTCAATCCGATGGAGACCTATTCCTATGCCGCGAGCAAGGCCGGACTGATCCATCTGACCCGGCGCATGGCGGTGAAGCTGATCTCCGACCACGTCGTGGTCACGGCGATCGCGCCGGGGCCGTTCCAGTCCGACATGAACCGCGCCGCGCGCGACCATGGCGACGAGGTCGCAACGCGGGTGCCCGCGGGGCGCATCGGCACTGACGAGGACATGGCGGGCGCCGCGATCTATCTCGCCTCGCGCGCGGGGGATTACGTCGTGGGCGCGACCATCGCCGTCGACGGCGGCATCGTCTATGCGAATCCGGGGATCAAGGGGAGCGGATGGGATAGCTGAGGGGTTGCGGGGGTTCGATGCTTTCGCCTCACGCGCGCCGTCATGCCCAGCGAAGGCGGGGCATCCAGTACGCCGCGGCTTCTCGGCAAAGCCAGGACTACCTCTGGAATGCTGGATCACCCGCTTTCGCGGGTGATGACACCGTTTGTGTTGCGCGAGCCTCAGGCCCGACGCTTACGACTCGATCTTCACATACTCGAAATCGCCGGGCTTGTTGTCGATGCCGACCTTTGGCGGCGCAATCCAGGAGGCGAACTTGCCGGTTTCGGTGACGGGCTGCATCAAGGAGGTGATGAAGTCGCCGTCGCTTGCCGACGGCAGCCATTCGTCCTTGCGCTTGGCCCAGGTCGCCTCGTCGATCAGGATGCCGTCGGGCGTAGCATGGATATCCTTGAACTCGCCGATGTGGCGATGAAAGGCGACATTTGGCAGCGTCAGCTTGTAGTCGTAGCCTGCGGTCGAGATCACCTTGTTCCAGCGTAGCATGCCCTTGACGCAGTCTTGGCTGTAATCGTCGCGCAGGCGCATGTTGAGCGCGGTCAGCGCCGGCTCATCGACCAGCTTGATCTCGCCGTTGATGAACTTGAGCACCGGATAGGTGGCGTTCTTGAGCTGGTGATCGTCCTCGATCTGGGTCTCGTGGTAGCGGCCCTTGATGCCGGCGTTGAAGGCATTGGCCGCATTGGTCGACACTTCCGAGCCGAACAGGTCGAGCGACAGCGTGTAGTGCAGATTCAGCTTCTTCTGGATGGTCGGCAGGTCGATCACCCCTAGTGCGCGGACTCTTGCGATGTCGGTGGGGTCGGTGATAGCGGCTTCGCGCATGGCATCGCAGGTGCGCTGCACGACGCGGGTGATGCCGGTCTCGCCGACGAACATGTGATGCGCCTCTTCCGTGAGCATGAAGCGGCAGGTGCGCGACAGCGGATCGAAGCCCGACTGCGCCAGCGAATGCAGCTGCATCTTGCCATCACGGTCGGTGAAATAGGTGAACATGAAGAAGGACAGCCAGTCCGGTGTCGCCTCGTTGAAGGCGCCCAGCATGCGCGGCGCATCGGCATCGCCCGAGCGGCGGCGCAGCAAATCATCGGCTTCTTCGCGGCCGTCGCGGCCAAAATATTTCTGGAGCAGATACACCATCGCCCAGAGGTGACGGCCTTCCTCGACATTGACCTGGAACAGATTGCGCATGTCATAGAGCGACGGCGCGGTCTTGCCGAGATGGCGCTGCTGCTCGACCGAGGCGGGCTCGGTGTCGCCCTGGATCACGATCAGGCGGCGCAGCATGGCGCGATGCTCGCCCGGGACTTCCTGCCAGGCCGGCTCGCCGTAATGCTCGCCGAAGGGCACGACGCGGTTCTCTTCTTGCGGCGCAAGCAAAATGCCCCAGCGATATTCGGGCATGCGGACATAGTCGAACTTGGCCCAGCCTCGCGGATCGACCGAATAAGCGGTGCGCAAGTACACCAGCGATTCCTGGAAGCCTTCTGGCCCCATGTCGTTCCACCAGTCCATGTAGCCGGGATGCCAGCCTTCCAGCGCTTTGAGCACCTGGCGGTCTTCGGCGAGATTGACGTTGTTCGGGATCTTGGTCGAGTAGTCGACGTTCATGATATTCATGTTCATGGCCGTGCTCCTTGGTCTGTCTCGTTTCCCGGACGCTGCGCAACGCGAAGCGGTGCGCTGCAGAGCCGGGACCCATTGTCTGGTCCAGCGGGGTCCCGGTTCTGCGCAGCGTCACTTCGTGCCGCAGCGCGCCCGGGACACGAAAGTTGTCACACCCGCGTCATATCGAATTTCGGCTTCTGACCGCTGCCGTAGCGGCGCAGCGCGCCTTCCTCGCCGACAGCGTTGGGGCGCTGGAAGATCCAGTTCTGCCACGCGGTGAGGCGCGCGAAAATTTTTGATTCCATCGTCTCGGGACCGACAAAGCGCAGGCTCGCTTCCATGCCGGTGAGGCTGTCGGGCGAGAAACTGGCGCGCTCCTCGAGGAACACGCGGACCTCGTCGTCCCAATCGATGTCGTCGAGCGCGAAGGTGACGAGGCCGAGTTCTTCCGCCTGCTCGGCGTCGAGCGCGGTGCCAAGCGTCGCCTCCGCGCGCTCGACATCGGACGGATCAGCCTGGAAGCGCGATTGAAGCCGCGTCAGCCCATGGCTCATCGGATACGGGCCGAAATTCATCGCGGACAATTCGATCGACGGCGGCGGGCGGTTGTCGCCCTGGCGCGTGCCGATCAGCATGTAGGAGCGGTCGGCAGCGAACACGAGCTCGGCGAGCGTGCCGGCGAAGCAGGAGCCGGGCTCGACCAGCGTCACCAGCGTGCGCGAGGTGACGTCGATGCGCTTGAGGACTCGCTTCCAGTAGTGCCTGAGTTCATTGACCAGCCAGTGCGCCTTGTTGGCTTCGAGGAAGGCGTCGCTGGCAAGCACATGAGCGCGGTCACCATGGCTCTTGAACACCAGCATGGCGATCTCGAGCTCGTTGATGCGCAGATGCAGGATGGCGTCGTCGAGCTCGCGCGCGGCCTGGAGCGGCCAGAACGAAGCCCCTTGCGCCATCATGCCGTCAATGTCGGCCGGCGGCGCCGCTTCCGGCGCCTTGATGGAGATGGTAGCGATGCGCGCGGTGCGATCGATGTCGACCGTGACGAAGCCGTAGCGGATGCTGGTCTCGTCGATCAGGCGCTTGAGCGGCGTCAGCGCGACGCCCTTGCCGCTCCCCTTGCGCTTCGAGGCGGCCGCGAATTCCTTGGCACGCTCGGCGATCTTCGCCTCCAGCTTTGAGTTCGGCGCGATCTCATCGACGAGGCGCCATTGCACGGCGCGCTTGCCCTTCACGCCCTCCTCGATGGTGCAGAAGAAATCAGCGTGGTCGCGGCGCACTTTTCGCTTGTCGACGACGCGGGTCAGTCCGCCGGTGCCGGGCAGCACGGCGAGCAAAGGCACTTCGGGCAAGGCAACGGCAGACGAACCGTCATCGGCGAGGATGATGTAGTCGGTCGCAAGCGCGAGCTCATAGCCGCCGCCGGCCGCCGAGCCGTTCACCACGGTGATGAAGCGCTGGCCGGAATTCTCCGAGGAGTCCTCCATGCCATTGCGGGTCTCGTTGGTGAACTTGCAGAAATTGACCTTGTGAGCGTGGGTGGAGCCGGCGAGCATGCGGATGTTGGCGCCGGCGCAGAACACGCGGTTTTTGGCCGAGCGCATCACGACGACCTTCACCTCGGGATGCTCGAAGCGCAGCCGCTGGATCGCATCCGCGAGCTCGATGTCGACACCGAGATCGTAGGAGTTGAGCTTGAGAAGATAGCCTTCGAACAGACCGCCATTCTCGTCGACGTCCATGATCAGCGTCGCGACGTCGCCATCGACCGCGAGCTTCCAATGCCGGTAGCGGGACGGGTCTGTCTGGAAATCGATGAACGTCGCGCCGCCTGCGAGGCGCCGATCTTCCCCGGCCATGGGTCACACCCTAAGCTTGATTATGCATTTTCGCCGTAGCGTTAGATGCACAATAATGCATCTTTTTGGATGCGTCTAGCCATTAACTGCCGCGTCATGCACTTTGTTTCATGCCGATGCCGGCCAAGACTGCCTTGATATTACGAGCCCGCTGCGGTCCTACGCGGTCTCGGACCTGTCACGCCGCCGCCATCATGCGGCGCGTCCTTGCAGGCCTCGATCGTCGCGCAGGGCCGCTTTCGCGAATTGCGCGATCGCCTCGAGCGTCGCCGCCGGCGCCTCTCGATGCGGGGAATGCCCCGCACCTGAAATGATTTTCAGATCGACCGGGCAGTAGCACTCCTCCTGCGCGATCTCGACCTGACGCAGAGTGCCGTATTGGTCGTCCACGCCCTGCAGGACCATGACGGGAACGCGGATATAGGCGAGGTATTCCGAGATGTCCCAGTCGCGGAATTTTGGATCGAGCCAGGCGCCGTTCCAGCCGTAGAACGCGTTGTCGACGTCCTGATGCCAGCGCGCGAGCTTGGCCCTAAGGTCCGTGGTCTCGAAGGCCGTCTTGATCGCGGCGATGGATTTCACCGAGACGTCCTCGACGATGAAATGCGGCGCGATCAGCACGAGGCCGCTCAGGCGATGATCCTGATGCGCGCCGGCATAGATCGTCGCGATCGAGGCGCCGTCGGAATGGCCGAGCAGGAGGCCGCGCTTGAAGCCGATCATGTCGAGCAGCTTCGGCAGCACGTCGAGCGCCTCGCGCTGCATGTAATCGAGCGGCCGCGGCAGCGCGACCTTGCTCGACTGGCCGTAGCCTGCGCGCGAATAGACGAAGATGCCGGCGCCTGTGGCTTGCTGAAGCTTGTCCGGGAAGTCGCCCCACTGCGCGAGCGAGCCGAGGCCTTCATGCAGCATGACGATGCTGGGCGCGTCTGCAGCTTGCGGCGCGAGCCATTTGTATTCGAGGCAGGCGCCATCGATGCTGAGGAAACCGGTGGGGGTGAGGTTGGTCATGGTGTTACTCTTCTCTCTCGTCGTATCGAGCGTGGGACGCAATCACGCGCGGCTCGCTCGGTCGTTCCCTCCCCCTTGTGGGGGAGGGCTAGGGAGAGGGGTGCCACACGGGAACTCCCGGTGTGACGAAGAACATCGTTGCGCGACGACAATGACCGATTGCTTGGCTACCCCTCTCCCCCGCCCTCCCCCCACAAGGGGGGAGGGAGCGCAGCGGAGTTTGCCGCGCGCGCGAGTCGCACGTCGCATAGGCCCGCTCAATTCGCCCCCTCCCGCAACTTGAACCGCTGAATCTTCCCGGTCGCCGTCTTCGGCAGCGAATCCACCACGTCGATCCAGCGCGGATATTTCCACGGGCCGATCTTCTGCTTGACGTGCTCCTTCAGCATCTCCTGCAAGTCCGTCGTCTTCGCACCCGGACGCAGCACGACGAAGGCTTTTGGCTTCAACAGCCCTTCCGGATCGGCCTCGGGCACGACAGCGGCTTCCAGCACGGCGGGGTGTGTGATCAGTGCGCTCTCGACCTCGAAGGGGGAGACCCAGATGCCGGAGACCTTGAACATGTCGTCGGCACGGCCGCAGAAGGTATAGCGGCCGTCGGCATCCCTGACATATTTGTCGCCGGTGCGGGTCCACGGGCCTTCAAAAGTGCGGCGGCTCTTATGGCGTTGATTCCAGTAACCCTCGCCAGCGGAGGGCGCATCGACCAGGAGCTCGCCGATCTCGCCATCGGCGACGTCCTCGCCGGCCTCGTTGACGA
Source organism: Bradyrhizobium sp. 159 (assembly GCF_023073795.1). Classification (NCBI taxonomy): domain Bacteria; kingdom Pseudomonadati; phylum Pseudomonadota; class Alphaproteobacteria; order Hyphomicrobiales; family Nitrobacteraceae; genus Bradyrhizobium; species Bradyrhizobium sp. 159. Next base: position 74,451 of record NZ_JADPKE010000068.1, read on the forward strand.
GCCGCACTGCATAGCCCGGCACCGGCTTGCCGGAGGAGCCGTACTTGATGTCGCCGGGCGCGTTCGACAGGAAGATGTGGAGCAACTCGGTCGAGCCGACACCGTCAATAATGTCGACGCCGAAGCGCGCCTTCCAGCTACGACCAACGGATTCCGGCAGCGCCTCGCCGGCCGAGGTGCAGATGCGCAACGCCTTGCCGCCGCGCTCGTTCTTCATCGACTCATCGTTGAGCATGGCCGCGAACAGCGTCGGCACGCCGTAGAAGATCGAAGGATTGTAGCGGTTCATCAGGTCGAACATGCGTGCCGGCGTCGGCCGCTCGCTGTTCAGGATCACGCTGGCGCCGACCGACATCGGGAAGGTCAGCGCATTGCCGAGGCCATAGGCGAAGAACAGCTTTGCGGCGGACAGGCAGACGTCGCTCTCGCGGATGCCGAGCACCTGCTTGGCGTAGGTATCCGCGGTCGCCTGCAAGTTCGAATGCAGATGGCGCACGCCCTTGGGCATGCCGGTGGAGCCCGACGAATAGAGCCAGAACGCCGGCTCGTCCGGATGCGTCGCCGCCGTGGTGAACTGGTCGCTCTCGCCCGCGAGCTCCTCGGCGAGCTGCCTGTGGCCATTCTGCTTGTCGCCGGAGACCACAACGTGCTCGAGATTGGGCATGCGGCCGACGACGTCCTTGATGACGGGATAGAGCGCCTCAGACACGAACAGCACGCGGGCGCGGCAATCGGCGAGAATGTAGGCGTATTGGTCCGCGGTCAGCAGCGTGTTGAGCGGCACCGGCACGATGCCGGCGCGGATCGCGCCGAGGAACACGATCGGGAAGTCGACCGTATCCAACATGATCATCGCCACGCGCTCCTCGCGACGGATGCCGAGCCGGCGCAGCATGTTGGCGGCGCGGCGCGTCTGGTGCTGCAGTTCGCCATAGGTGAGCCGCGAGACGGTGTCGTCGAAGACAGGCTTGCCTCCCCTGCCCTCTTCGACGTTACGGTCGAGCAGCCAGGTCACCGCGTTGTAGGATCCCTCGCTCACGGACGTCTCCCCAATTTAGAATTATAATTCATAGAAAGACACTGTGGCGGCTTGCTGTCAATGCCAGCAGGCATTATGTTTCATTAAAATGCGCCGCAGGACATCCGCTAAAGAAGACTCATGATCGAAAGTCCCGACGCCGAATCCCGATTTCTCGAACAGCTCGGCCAGCGCGTGCGCACCATGCGCGCGCTGCGCGGCATGTCGCGCAAAGTGCTCGCCAAAGTATCAGGGATTTCGGAGCGCTACATCGCGCAACTCGAGAGCGGCAAGGGCAATGTCTCGATCGTGCTGCTCCGACGCGTCTCCGACGCGATGGGTGCACATCTCGAAGACCTGCTTCCTAGCGCCGATCCAACGCCAGACTGGCAGATGTTCCGCGATCTCCTGCGCAAGGCGACACCGGCGCAGATTGCACAGGCCAAGGATCTGCTCGCCGGCGGCAGCGCGTCTGCACCGCGGCGCGCGCCGTTCTGCGGCATTGCGCTGATCGGCCTACGCGGCGCCGGCAAATCCACACTTGGTCGGATGCTGGCGAAGAAGATCGGCTGGAGTTTTGTCGAGCTCAACAAGGAGGTCGAGCAGCAGAACGGGCTCTCGGTCGCCGAGATCATTGCGCTGTACGGCCAGGAAGGCTTTCGCCGCATGGAGCAGGCGGCGCTGCAGCAGCTGCTCGCGCGCAACGAGCTGATGGTGCTGGCGACCGGCGGCGGCATCGTCTCCGAGCCCCTGACCTTCGACCAGATCCTGTCGTCGTTCTATACGATCTGGCTGAAGGCCGAGCCGGAGGAGCACATGGCCCGCGTCCGCCGCCAGGGCGATCTGCGTCCGATGGCGGACGATCGCTCGGCGATGGCCGAGCTGCGCAACATCCTGCTCAGCCGCGAACCGCTGTATTCGCGCGCCACCGCGGTGGTGGACACCGCGGGCCTGTCCGTCGATGCCGCGGCCGCACGGCTGATCGACGCGGTCCGCCCGGTGCTGCAGAACGAAGCGCGCAGCTTCGGCCTGCGCAGCCTCGCGCTGTAGAATCCCTTCCTCGCTGCATCTACACCCTCCAATTTCACTATATCCCAGCCCAACAGCAAGCGAAGACCGATGACCGATAGCGACGTCGCAATCTCCATGTTCGAGCGGATCGGCGGCAGTGCCACGATCGAGCGGCTGGTCGATCGCTTCTACGAGCGCATGGACACGCTGCCGGAAGCGAAAGTCATCCGCGCGATGCATGCGGCCGACCTCGGTCTGATCAGGGACGTGCTGAAGCGCTATCTGACCGAATGGACCGGCGGCCCGCGGCTCTACTCCGTCGAGAAAGGCCATCCGCGGCTGCGCCAGCGCCACATCGGCTTTGCGATCGGTGATGCCGAGCGCGACGCATGGATGGCCTGCATGCGCGGCGCGCTGGAGGAGACGGTCAGTGACACGAACGCGCGGCAGGACCTCGCCAAGGCGCTGTCCGGTCTCGCCGACTGGATGCGCAACCGGAATTGATCGGGCGTGGTGCTGCCGACCTTTAGCCCGCCCACACGAGCTGCGACGCGGCTAGACCGACCAGTAATGCGGATGCGGGTAGGACCGCGAGCGGTCGCCCCAGTCGAACGCATCGTCGTCGAACTCGCATGGGCCGCTGCTGAGCTCGTCCAGCGTCAACTCGGTCTGGAACGCCTGCCGGCTTGGATCGTATTTCAGCGCGCTCCACTGGAGAGGGTAATGGTGACGGGTGCCGAGCAGCCCGCCAGTCTTGATCACGGCATAGGCGACCATTCCGCTCATCTTGTCCAGCATCAGTCGCTCGATCGTGCCGAGCTTCGTCCCGTCGCGTCCGTACACGGCGACGTGCTCCACGCGATCGCTGGGAACCATGGTATGGTGCATGGCGTCCTCCCTGTTCTCTTGTGCTTGCCCTCATTATAGCACCGGTTTCGAGGCGACGGGAATGCAGCTACAGAAGCTGCGAGCGCACCAATTCCGCGCCCTCGCGCAACAGCGGCAGGAAACGGTCGAGCAGCTCCTGTGCCGGCACGCGGTCGACGTGAGCCCCCATGTTGATGGCGGCGACGATCACGCCGTCATAGCGCCGGACGGGAACCGAGATCGAGCGGAAATGCGGCTCCGCCTCGCGGTCGACCAGTGAATAGCCCTGCGCGCGGTCGGCAGTGATGCGCGCTAGCAGCGCTTTTGAATCAACCTCCGTCTGCGGCGTCAGCGCCTCGCGCTTCATGGTCTTCAGTCGCGCTGCAAGATCGGCATCATCGAACTGGCCGAGCATTGCGCGACCGACAGAGGTGCAGAAGGCCGGAAGGCGGTAGCCGATCTCGAGACCGCCGGAGAAAACGCGCGCAGGGCTTCCGCGCGCGATGAATACGACGTCATCGCCATCGAGCACCGCGAGCGACGAGATCTCCTGCGCGGCGGTCGCGATGCGATCAAGGACCGGCTGAAGGACCACGACGAGCTGGTTCGAGCGCAGATAGGACGCTGCCAGCGTCAGCACATGAGGCGTCAGCGAGAACAGCTTTCCGTCACCGGAAGCGAAGCCGCCGCGCTGAAGCGTGAACAGCATGCGCCGCGCGGTGGCGCGGGGCAGATCGGCGGCGCGGGCAAGATCGCTCAGCGTCATCGGGCCGGCTGTAGTGCCGAAGCACTGGAGCAGCCGTAAACCGCGATCAAGGCTCTCGACGAAATCCGTCGCGCGCTCCTCGCTCTCGCTCCGCTTTACCTTGGGCATGGCTTCAGATGATCCTGCAAAATAGTGCTTGCTGCCGCGCCAAGGCATGTCATAATTCGCCCATTCGTTCAATAGGCGAACAAACTCCCTGCACAAGGATGTACGCGCCATGATGAGCCAGGAGCAGAACGACCTGATCACCCGCACCGGGCCCAAGGACCCCTGCGGCAGACTGATGCGGAGTTACTGGCAGCCGGCGGCGCTGGTGGACGAGCTAGAGGGTGCGCGGCCGATCCGTCCCGTAAAACTGCTCGGCGAGAGCCTGGTGCTGTTTCGCGACGAGACCGGACGGTACGGCCTGATCGACCGCCATTGCGCGCATCGCGGCGCCGACCTCGCCTTTGGTCGGCTCGAACATAGCGGCCTGCGCTGCGCCTTCCATGGCTGGCTGTTCGACGCCACCGGCCAGTGCATCGAGACGCCGGCCGAGCCGAAGGATTCCAAGCTCTGTCAGAACATTCGCCAGCGCTCTTATCCCGTCGTCGAGAAGAGCGGCATCCTCTGGGCTTATCTCGGCGAAGGTGCGCCGCCGGCCTTCCCGGAGCTCGACTGCTTTGTTGCGCCCGGCACGCACACGTTCGCCTTCAAGGGCCACATGGCCTGCAACTGGCTCCAGGCGCTGGAGGTCGGCATCGATCCCGCGCACGCCTCCTATCTGCACCGCTTCTTCGAGGACGAGGACACCTCGACCGCCTACGGCAAGCAATTCCGCGGTGCCTCCGCCGGCTCTGACTTGCCGATGACGAAGATCCTGCGCGAATACGACCGTCCAATCATCAATGTCGAGCATACCGAATACGGCCTCAGGCTGATCGCGCTGCGCGAGATCGACGAGGAGCGCACCCATGTGCGCGTCACCAATCAGCTCTTCCCACACGGCTTCGTCATCCCCATGAGCACGGAGATGACGATCACGCAGTGGCACGTGCCGCTCGATGACGAGAACTGCTATTGGTACGCGATCTTCACCAGCTACACGAACCCGGTGGACAAGGCGAAGATGCGCGAGCAGCGGCTCGAGCTCTATGAGTTGCCCGACTACAAATCGCGCAAGAACCGCAGCAACGATTACGGCTTCGATCCGCACGAACAGCAGACCGCGACCTACACCGGCATGGGCACCGACATCAACGTCCACGACCAGTGGGCGGTGGAATCGATGGGCGCGATCCAGGACCGCACCAAGGAGCATCTCGGTCAGAGCGACAAGGCGATCGTGCAATATCGCCGCCTGCTGCGGCAGGAGATCGAGAAGGTGACGGGCGGCGAGAAGCCGATGCTGTTCCTGGACGAGGCCAACGCGCGCAGCATCCAGGGACCGGCGACCATGGACGGCATTGGTCCGACGCGGGGCTGGGAGACCTACTGGATGGAGGTCGACGTCAAGCGCCGCCGCGACGCGCCATGGACCGCGCCGGTGCCGAAGGACATCGCCGACAACGTGCACCGGCTGACGGCGGCGGAGTAGCGCGGAATGCAGGGCCCTCCTTCGTCATTGCGAGCGCAGCGAAGCAATCCAGACTGCCTCTCCGGAAAGACCCTGGATTGCTTCGCTGCGCTCGCAATGACGGGGTATGTTGCAGCGGCCTCGCGCCTTACGGCTTCAGGAGTAGCAAAGTGACTTTCGTCGCGCGCCATGCGCTGTGGTCGGATGAGCAGAGGGACGCGGCGGCGCGCATGCGCCGCATCGTCGAGGAAAAGAACCTCGAGATCATCCGCCTCGCCTTCCCGGACCAGCACGGCATCTTGCGGGGAAAGACCATCATCGCCGCTGAAGCTCTCGCCTCGCTGGAGAGCGGCTGCTCCATCACCACGACGATGCTTGCCAAGGACACCTCGCATCGCACGGTGTTTCCGGTGTTCACCTCCGGCGGCGGCTTCGGCATGAAGGAGATGGAGGGCGCAGCCGACGTGCTGATGGTCGCCGATCCCAGCACTTTTCGCGTGCTGCCGTGGGCGCCCGCCACAGGCTGGGTGCTGTGCGATCTCTATTTCAACGATGGCCGCGCCGTGCCGTTCGCAACGCGGGCGCTGTATCGCAAGGTTCTCGATGACCTCGCAAGCCGCGGCCATGATTTCGTCGCCGGGCTCGAGGTCGAATTCCACGTCTTCAAGCTCGACGACGCGCATATGCGGCCCGAGGACGCCGGCCAGCCCGGCACGCCGCCCTCGGTCAGCCTGCTCAGCCACGGCTATCAATATCTCACCGAGCAGCGCTTCGACCAGATGGAACCGGTGCTGGAGATTTTGCGGCGTGACATCGTCGCGCTCGGCTTGCCCTTGCGCTCGGTCGAGGTCGAGTTCGGCCCCAGCCAGTGTGAGTTCACCTTCGCGCCGAAGAAGGGGCTGGAGCCCGCCGACAACATGGTGCTGTTCCGCTCTGCCATAAAGCAGATCGCGCGCCGGCATGGCTATCACGCCACCTTCATGTGCCGGCCGAAACTGCCGAACGTGTTCGCGAGCGGCTGGCACTTGCACCAATCGATCGTCTCGCGCGGAAATGGCGAGAACCTGTTCATGGCCAAGGAAACGGCAAAGGACAGCGAGCCGCTCAGCGCGTTCGGCCAGGCGTACCTCGCCGGCCTGCTCGACCACGCCCGCGCCTCCACCGTGTTCACCACGCCGACCATCAACGGTTACAAGCGCTACCGCTCCTATTCGCTGGCACCGGACCGCGCGATCTGGGGCCGCGACAATCGCGGCGTGATGATCCGCGTGCTCGGCACGCCCGGCGATGCTGCGACGCGCCTGGAGAATCGCATCGGCGAGCCCGCCGCCAATCCCTATCTCTACATGGCCTCACAGATTCTCTCCGGCCTCGACGGTGTCGACCGCAAGCTCGATCCAGGCCCGTCGGCGGACACACCCTACGAGACCAAGGCGCCGCTCTTGCCGAAATCGCTGCGCGACGCCGTCGCTGCGCTGAAGGACGATCCGTTCTTCCGCGAAAAGCTTGGGCCTGAGTTCGCCGACTATTACACCCACATCAAGAACGCCGAGATCGATCGCTTCCTGTCTGAGGTAACCGACTGGGAGCACCGCGAATATTTCGAGATGTTTTAATCGAGGAGCTCACGCCTCCGTGAGGCGACTTCGTCCCACCTGTTCCGACGACATCTGACTGCCATCCGACGAAGCCATTTTCCCCATCCCTCGAAAACCGGCGGAAAGACGCCGGGTCTAGATTAGCCGTGATGAACAACGGAGTTCGATCATGTGGGACCAATTATTCAGCCTGATCTATCACCTCTCCTGCCGGACCACGCTGATTGAGATCGGGACGCATCGGCTAGCGCGTTAACTTCCCTATCGGACCGAATAGGTAACACGCATTGGCCAAATGGGCACTTACATGCGCAAGCTGATTCTGATCGCGGCCCTGTTGCTGGTTGCAACAGAAGCCTTTGCTGCTGGCCCGCGAAGCCTGAGCCTCGCCGCAACCGATGCGAGCCAGGCCGAGCAGCCCGCCGCGACGGCCGCGCCGCAGTCGACCCAGGCCCCGGCAGGGCCCGCGGCCGTTCAGGCCACAACGACGACGCCCACGCCGCCACCTGCTGCAACCGCCGCAACGGCCGCGCAGTCGACTGCCACGCCCGCGAGCAGCACGACCGGCAGCAGCAAGGCGAAGCGACGCCAGCCCTCCGTCGAAGCGCGCGTGATCCGCGAACTGCATCGCCACGGGATTTATTGGTGAGGGCAAGCTCTCACGACCGCCATTGCCAGCGAAGCGAAGCAATCCAGACTGCCGCCGAGGATCCTGGATTGCTCGCTGCGCTCGCAAGGGCGAAGTTGGGGCGGACGTCGCGCTCCTTAGGGGCCTCAGATTCCTAAATATTTATGCTGAAGGTCCGGCGCGGCCATCAGCTCGTCGGAGGTGCCGCTCCAGACCGTCTTGCCGCGCTCGATGATGTAGTGGCGGTCGCAGATGCGGGCGAGGTGATCGACATTCTTGTCGACCACCAGGATCGACTGTCCGCGGCTCTTGAGCAGCGACAGGCAGTTCCAGATCTCTTCGCGAATCAGCGGCGCGAGGCCTTCGGTCGCTTCATCCAGAATCAGAAGCTTCGGGTTGGTCATCAGTGCGCGCCCGATGGCGAGCATCTGCTGCTCTCCGCCGGAGAGCTGGTTGCCCATGTTGGAGGCACGCTCGGCGAGGCGCGGAAACAGCACGTAGATCGCGGCCAGCGTCCAGGGATTGGGGCTAGCGAAACGATCGGCGGCGGCGGCTACGAGATTTTCGCGCACGGTGAGGTTCGGGAAGATCTGACGTCCCTCCGGCACGATGCCGACGCCGAGCTGGGCGATCCGGTATGACGGAAGCTGCCGCACCTCGACGCCCGCGAAACGGATGCTGCCTGCGCGCGCCGGCGTCAGGCCCATGATGGAGCGGATGGTGGTGGTCTTGCCCATGCCGTTGCGGCCCATCAGCGAGACCATCTCGCCCGGTTTGATCGACAGCGACAGGCCGAACAGCACCTGGGACAGGCCGTAGCAGGTCTCGATGCCCTCGACGTCCAGCAGCGTGTCAGCCATGATGCGTCACCACATGCTGATCGCCGAGATAGGCGCGCTTGACGTCCTCGTTCTGGCGGATCGCGGCCGGATCGCCGGAGGCGATGACGCGGCCATAAACCAGCACCGAAATCCGGTCGGCGAGCGCGAACACCGCCGGCATGTCGTGCTCGACGAGCACGATCGAGACCTCTTTGCGCAGCTCCTGGAGCAACTTCACCATGCGCTGCGATTCGGTGACGCCGAGACCTGCCATCGGCTCGTCGAGCAGCAGGAGCTTCGGCTTGCTCGCGAGCGCAACCGCGAGCTCGAGCTCGCGCCGCTCGCCATGGCTGAGCCTGGACACCACGACATCGGCGCGGTGCAACAGGCCGACGCGATCGAGCGCTGCATGGGCGGCATCGCGCAGGCCCTTCTCCTTGCGCGCATTGGCGAAGAAGCGGAACGACGTACCGGCATGCGCTTGGGCTGCCAGGGCGACATTATCGGCGGCGGTGAAGTCGAGCAGCAGCGAGGTGATCTGGAACGAACGGGCGAGGCCCAGCGCGCAGCGGCGATAGGCCGGCAGATAGGTGATGTCCCGCCCCGCCAGCGACACGCTGCCGGAATGCGGTTCGAGGTGCCCCGTGAGCTGGCTGATCAGCGTGGTCTTGCCGGCACCGTTCGGGCCGATAATGGCGTGCAACTCGCCGCTAGCGACCTCGAGCGAGACGTTGTCGGTCGCGATGATGCCGCCGAAGCGGCGCACCAGCTTTTCGACGCGGAGCAGGGGTTCAGCCACGGCCAGCCCTCCCGAGCGCGCCCATGATGCCGCCGCGGCCGAACAGGACGATGAGCAGCAAGAGCGGGCCCATGATCAGCGCCCAATATTCGGTGATCTGCGACAAGAACTCTTCCAGCAGCAGGAACACCACCGCGCCCATGATCGGACCGAACAGCGTGCCCATGCCCCCCAGGATCACCATCACCATGAGATCGCCGGAGCGGGTCCAGTACATCACGGCGGGACTGACGAAATCGGTGTTATTGGCGAGCAGCGCGCCGGCAAGGCCGCACATGGTGCCTGATATGACGAAGCAGACGAGCTGGTAGCGCTTGGCGGCGAAGCCGATCGCCTGCATGCGCTGCTCGTTGGAGCGCAGGCCCTGCACGACGAGGCCGAAGCGCGAATTGACGATGCGCCAGATCAGGAAAATGACACCGAGCAGGCAGGCGAGGCAGAGATAATAGAACTGCATGCGGTCGCCGAGATTGATCAGTCCGGAGAAGTCGCTGCGCTTGTAAACGGTGAGACCGTCGTCGCCGCCGTAGCGCGCCAGGCCCGAGGCGACGTAATAGGCCATCTGCGCGAAGGCCAGCGTGATCATGATGAAATAGACGCCGCGCGTGCGCAAAGAGAGCGCGCCGATCACCAGCGCGTAAGTCGCGGAGGCCGCAAGCGCGACGGGAAACTGGATGAAGCCGCTTCCGACGCCCTCCTGCGCGAGCATCCCGACTGCGTAGCCGCCGATGCCGAGATAGGCAGCGTGACCAAAACTCATCATGCCGCCGAAGCCCATGATGAGATTGAGGCTCGCCGCCGCCAGCGCCAAGATGATGATACGGGTGAACAGCGTCAGGATGAAGATGTTGCCGGTCAGGTGCGAATAGAGCGGCAGCAGCACGAGGCCCGCCAGCATCAGGGCCGTCACGGCTTTGCTCACACTGAAAGCCTTCATCGACGATTGGCCGGAAACAGCCCCTCCGGCCGCACCACCAGCACGATCGCCATTAGGAGATAGATCAGCATGGACGACAGCGCGGGCGCGGCAGTGGAGGCCGCGGCGCCGCTCAGCACCTGCCGGAGCAGGTTCGGCAGGAAAGCGCGGCCGAGCGTGTCGATCATGCCGACGAAGATTGCGGCCAGGAACGCGCCGCGGATCGAGCCAATGCCGCCGATCACGATGATGACGAAGGCGAGGATCAGGATGTTCTCGCCCATGCCGATCTGCACGGTGAGGATCGGCGCCTGCATCAGACCGGCAAGGCCTGCGAGCGCGGCACCTAAGCCAAAAACCAGCGTGTAGAGCAGCTTGATGTTGATGCCGAGCGCGCCGATCATCTCGCGGTTGGAGGCCCCGGCCCGGATCAGCATGCCGATGCGGGTGCGCATCACGCCGAGATAGAGCAAAAGCGCGACCAGCAGCGCGACCGCGATGATGGCGAGGCGATAGGCGGGATAATGAATGCCGGGCAGGATCGGGACCGGCACGGTGAGCCAGGCCGGCAGCGGCAACGCCAGGCCGGCCGGGCCCCAGATCAGCCGCACGGCTTCGTTGAAGAACAGAATCAGGCCGAAGGTCGCGAGCACGTGGTCGAGATGGTCTCGCCCGTAGAGATGCCGCAGCGCAGTCATCTCGAGCACGATGCCGAGCACGAGGGTTGCGCCAAGCGCCATCAGCGCACCGAGCAGGAAGCTGCCGGTCCACGCGGCGAAGGTCGCGGCGAAATAGGCGCCCATCATGTAGAGCGAGCCGTGCGCGAGGTTGACGAGATCCATGATCCCGAACACCAGCGTCAGGCCGGCGGCGAGCAGGAACAGCAGCAGGCCGAACTGCAATCCGTTCAAGAACTGTTCGACGACGAGCAGCATCAAGACTCTTTCAGGCGCACGCAGTGTCACGCCGATGTTCGAACACGGTCGCCATCAGTGAAAGAGCTCCCCCTGCCTGTTCAAGGCCGAAAAATGGGTAATGGCAGTATCGTTCCGAGGCAAGTGCGATTTGACACCAAACATGCACTTTGTTGCATCCCGGCGCCACGCGGCCGACACCTGCTTTGCAATGCAAGAAGATTGCCGCGCGGTATGGGGCAACCTGCCGCACCCAAACGGTCACCCTCCCCCAGGCAAGCCGAGGGAGGGTGGAATGTCGTTGAAGCTTTAGCGAGAGATGCGTCTAGTGCGACGTCATCTGGTTGGGAAGGTCGTCCGGTTCAGCGAGCACGCTATTCACCGTCGAGGCCTCCAGCGCTGCCATCCTGAACAGATAGGCCAGCGTCGTCAGTCCGGCATCGTCCGCCATCTGCGCGAGCTCGAGCGCCATGTCGGACATGTAACCGAGATTCTCGTCCTCGATCTGCGCCATGATCTGGCTGTCCCGCATCATGTTCGACATCTCAAGCGCTCTTTCGTTGCGCGGCAGCGACGCCGCGGAGGTTAGCACGGGCAATACAGTCGATCCGCGGACCGTCCTGCTGGACGATGCTCGTCATTCCGATACGGTCGCGCACGATATCGAGCGACCCCTGACTGACCTCGATCGTTGCAGCCATGGTCCAGGAATTTTCCATCAGCGCCGGCAATCCCAGCGGTGTCACGATGAATCCGATGTCGTTGAAGCGCGGCAACCACCACGTCTCCATGACGAGACAGAGACGCTCGATGCCCTGATCGAGACAGAACTCCTGCGCAGCCGCCATCAATTGCAGATTGAAGGCGCCGTCGCGGCGCTCCCGTGACACGAAGAAGCGCGACCACTCCCAGACCAGCGGGTCCGACGGGCATCCGCGCACGGCCGCGAGATGCGGGAAGACTTCGCTCATCATTGTCGGTCTGGCGGTGGGATACAGGCGGAAGCTGCCGAGCACCCGGCGGTTTTCGAGAGCCAGCAGGTAGACCGCATCCTCATTGTCGTAGCTATCGATCTCGCGGCCGTCGGGCTTGCGTAGCGACTCCCATTTCCGCTCCTCGACAAAAATCTCGTGACGGACCCGAAAATACTGTTCGAGAACGTCCTCGTTGAGGTGCCGATTGGCGGCAGAAATCACATGAATCATGCACTCCCCCCTGGCTCGAAATGAAGGGAGCCTCAGCGAAAAAGGCAAAGTCGACTATTGGGAAATTTCCCAGTAGGCGAGGATTTCAGGGATTGATGATTCTGTGGCGGATCGCGATCGCGACCGCATGCGTCCGGTTGACGGCGCCGAGCTTGCGCGCGGCAGTTGCAAGATGCTCTTCCGCAGTGCGTTGCGTGATGTGCAGGATCTCGCCGATCTCCCAGGCGGACTTGCCTTGCGACGCCCAGGCAATCACCTCGCGCTCGCGCGGGGTCAGGCGCATCGACGGATGCGGCGCCGGATCGAGCAGACGGCGAATGTGATCGAAGCCGTACATCCCGATCAGGTGCAGCGCCGGCTTGCTGCGCGCATTGAGATCGAGGTGGACGCCACCGAGCGAGACGCCGGCCTCATAGCCGGTCAAGCCGTGGATCGGCACGACGAAGCCGCGCGACATGCGGAAATCGGCGGCGCGCCGCATCACCTCCACCGCACCCGGCTCCAGCTCCGGATCATACGGCGCCTCAGACCACTCGAAAGGATTCACCGTCTGCCGGCATTTGCGGATCACGGGGTCGACACGGTCGTAACTCTTTTGGACATAGAGGTTGAACCACTCCGCCGGCCATTTCTTGGCGAGCACCATCTGGGAAAAGCGCTGATCGGGATTCGGCAAGCCCGTTACGATGATATGTTCGAAACCGTATCGGCTGAACGCGGTCGCAAGCGCGTCCATGGCGTCCGGAACTTTGGTATAGGCTTCCAAGCCTTCGATGAAGTCGAGCGCCTCCCGACCATAGTCTACGGCGGACATCAGTGCGTTTCCTGACTCTCGCCCCGCCGTATAGCACGCATTGGGGAGCTGCCTCAGGTCGCCGTGGCCGTAGTTTACCGGTGCTCATCCGCTCCGAAGACTTAATCTACTTGTGGCAGAAATGACGTCACGATACACCTGAAGCGTACGAAGCGGGAAAACCACGATGGAAGACGAGGACATCGCTCTCAACAGCGTGCTCGGCCTGGAATTGAACCGCGTGTTTTTCGCCGTCCGCCAAACGGCAAACAAGCAAAAGATCATCGAGTTCGCGCGCGAGGTGCTGCAAAGCGAGCGCGCCGAGCTGGCGAACAGCCTCTTGCCCGAGGGCCCGGCGGGTTAGCCAACGCAGTTGCAGCTTCACGCGCCCCGCTTCCATTTGAACGCGCTGATTTCCGTCGAAACGATCCGACTGTTGCCGTCTCCCCTCCCGAGCGGGAAGCCTAAGGACCCGAGAGCAACTTGCCTCCTCCGCCCATGTTGACAGACACTTGCCGCTGGATGACATCTCGGCTCTCGTGAGATGATCGAGATCACGATCATCCTTCGGACGCCCGGACATGATGACGCTGCGCCAGGTTGAAGTGATACGTGCCGTGATGGTGACGGGCACCATCGGCGGCGCGGCGAAGCTGCTCAACGTCTCGGCACCGGGGATCAGCCGCCTCGTCAAATACACCGAGCGCTCGCTCGGCATCCGCTTCTTCCAGCGCCAGAACGGGCGCTATTTCCCGACGCCGGAAGCCGAGAACATCTTCGAGCAGATCAACGGCGTCTACAAGAAGGTCGACGACCTCTCCGAGATCATCTCCAAGATCGGCCGCGGCGGATTGTCGGAGCTGCGCATCGGCTCGGTGCCGAGCATCTCGCAGGTGATGGTGCCGCGCGCGATCGAGCGCGTCCGCCGCCGCTATCCGGACCTCGGCATCGACATCAACATCCTCAAGCTCGAGGAAGCCATCGATTATCTGATGCTCGGCCGCGGCGAGTGCGTGGCGATGAGCTACCGACTGGAACATTCAGGGCTCGACTTCATGCCGCTCGCCTCGGGCGAGCTCTATTGCATCGTGCCGCCGGGACATGAGCTCGCCGGCCGCAAGCAGGTCTCTGCCGCCGAGATCACCCGCTATCCGCTGATCGGGATCGATCCGAACGACCCTTACGGACGGATCATGGCCGAGATCTTTGCGCGCAACCGGCTCGACTACAACATCACCATCCGCGCGCGCTTCGGCACCACGGTCTGCGCCCTGGTCAAGGCGGGGCTCGGCATCGCTATCATCGACCAGTTCACGGTGGCCCATGGCGGCTATCCCGGAATCGAGCTCTTGAAGATCACCGAGCCGACGCGGTTCGACACCTATATCGCGGTGAAGCGCGGCGCGCCGCTGTCGCTCCATGCCGAGTATTTCATCGATGCCCTGCGCGCCGAGATGCGCGCGGTCGAGCCGTCCCGCGGCAACGGCAAGGCCGTTTCGGCACGCGGGCGGAAGAAATAACATTATGTTAGGTTTACCGGATAAAAGGGTAATTGTGTTAGGCAGGGGAAAGGCTATCGTCGCGGCTGGAATTGCGCGGATTTCCCCGCTAATGGCCGGGCCCGGACGCTCCCAACGAGACGATAGCGAACCATGTCGAAGCGCGAACACGCCGCCAGCAGGAAGCTTCTCACCGGCCTGATCGGCGCGCCGATCGCGCATTCCGCGTCCCCCGCCATGCATGAGCGCGCCGCCGAGGCGCTCGGCCTGCGCGGCCACTACCAGCTCATCGAAGTGGCCGGTGCCGATGCGGCCGGGCTCCGCATGATGCTCGAAGGCGTGCGCCGGCTCGGCTTTGCCGGCGTCAATGTGACCTATCCTTATAAGGAAGCGGTGGTCCCACTGCTCGATGCGCTGGCGCCGGACGCTGCCGCCATGGGCGCGGTCAACACCGTCGTCGTCAGGGACGGCCAGCTGACCGGCCACAACACCGACACTACAGGCTTTGCGCGTGCGGTGGCCCCGCTGCTGGCGCCATCAGCCAACTCCGTTGCCGTGATCGGCGCAGGCGGCGTCGGCAAGGCGATCGCGTTTGCGCTGGCGGGCCTGGAGGTGACCGATATCCGCATCTTCGACAGCGAGCCGGCGCGCGCCGAGAAACTCGCCTCGCTGCTTGCCAGGCAGGGCCGCGCGAGGGTGGCCGGAAACGTCGAGGACGCACTCGATGGTGCAACCGGTCTCGTCAATGGCACGCCGGTCGGCATGCTGCCGAACCGAGACACCCCGGTGCCGGCGGCGCTGCTCAGGGCAGACCTGTGGGTCGCCGATGCCGTCTATTCGCCGCTGATCACGCCGCTGCTTGCCGCAGCGCGACAGAAAGGCGCTCTGATCATGACCGGGCGGGAGCTTGCGATCTATCAGGCCGCCGACGCCTTTGAACTGTTCACCGGCCTTGCTCCATCGACCGAGATCATGGGAGAGGCTTTTGATGCCGTGATGGCTGCGCGCACCGCCGCCTATCAGGCAGCTTGAGACGAAGCGGCCGGGCACAAGGCCGCTTGCAAGATTTGAAACGGGAGGAGAGGACGATGAAATCAACGCTATTGGTGGGCGCGCTGCTCACCGCCATGACGGCAACGAGCGCCCTTGGCCAGGCGATCAAGCTCGCCGACGTCGCCGAGCTCTCCGGCGGCGGCGCCACCGTCGGCACCAACTGGAAGAACGGCATCGACCTCGCGATCGAGGAGATCAACGCCAAGGGCGGCGTGCTCGGCCGCAAGCTGGAGGTCACCCACGCCGACTCGCAGTCCAACCCCGGCGTCGCCCGCGCCCAGGTGCAGAAGGCGCTCGACGCCGAGCCCTATGTGCTGCTCGGTCCCGGCTATTCCGGCTCGGTGAAGGTCACCGCGCCGCTCGCGGCCGAAGCCGGTATAGCGCAGATCATGGGCGGCGAAGCCGCAGAGCTGACGCAGGCGGGCAACAAGTTCCTGTTCCGCACCTCGTTCGGCCAGCAATCCTCGATGCCGAAGGTCGCCAAATACATCCACGACGAGATGAAGGCGAAGACGGTTGCGGTGGTCTGGGTCAACAACGACTTCGGCCGCGGCGGCCGCGACGTCGTCGTCAAGGAGCTCGACCGGCTCGGCTCCAAGGTGGTTGCCGATCTCTCCACCGAAGCGGGCCAGGCCGATTTCGCCGCCGACGTCGGCAAGATCAAGGCTGCCAATCCCGATGCCGTGTTCGTTTATCTCAATGAGGAAGAGAGCGCGCGCATCCTGAAAGAACTGAAGCGGCAGGGCGTCACCGCACCGCTGATGGGCGAGACCACGCTGATCGGCCAGAAGGTGATCGAGCTCGCTGGCGATGCCGCCAAGGGCGCGCGCGGCCATGTCGGCCTCACCACCGATGCCCCGGTCGATCTGATCAAGGCGTTCCGCGAGAAATTTTCCAAGAAGTACAATTACGTGCCTGATCATAACGGCCTGAAGGGCTATCTCGCCGTCTACATGGTCAAGGCCACCACCGAGAAGATGGGCAAGGTCGACTCGAAGAAGTTTGCCGACACGCTGCATGGCCTGACCATCAAGGCCGCCGACGAGCCGGGCATTTTGATGGACGTCACCTTCAGCGACACCGGAGACATCGACCGTCAGAGCTTCCTGGTCGAGGTGGTCGAAGGCAAGCAGGTCGTGAAGCAGGTGCTGCCGAAAGTGAAGTGAGGTTCGTCTCTCTCCGCTTGCGGGGAGAGACCGGAATTTGCGCAGCAAATTCCGGGTGAGGGGGAGCTTCCGCGGGTCCAACTATTACCGCCCTCGCGAAGGCTCGCCCTCACCGTAGCCGATGCTTCGCATCGGCGTTCTTAAGAACGGCGGCCGTAGGCCGCCTACGCCTCTGCCCGCAAACGTGACGAACGGGAAGGCAGAACGGCGAGAGGGGAAAATGTCCAGTCTGTTCGATCTTCTGGTCGCGGGACTTGCCACCGGCGCGATCTATGCGCTGGTCGCGGTCGGCTTCACGCTGCTGTGGCAGACTTCGCAGACCATCAATTTCGCCCAGGGCGAGTTCGTGATGCTGCCGGCGTTCCTGATGCTGGCGGCGATGCATGCCGGCGCCCCGTTCTGGCTCGCGATCATCCTCGGCATCCTGCTCTCGATGATCTTGCTCGGTCTCGCCTTCAAGCTGCTGCTGGTCGATCCGATGATGCGCCACGGCGTGCTGCCGCTGGCGATCGCGACCATGGCGCTGGCCATCGGCATCAAGGAATCCGTCAAGCAGTTCTTCAGCGCCGAGGCCTCGCCCTTCCCGTCGATCGTGCCGACCGGCGATATCTCCATCCTTGGCCATGCGGTGTCGCTGCAAAGCATCGGCGTCCTCGTCGTCGCCATCCTTGCCGTCTTCGGCTTGACCGCACTGCTCAACCGCACCTCGCTCGGCCACCAGATGCAGGCGGCGGCGCAGAACCCGACGGTGGCGCGGATCATCGGCGTGCCGGTCGAGCGCATGATCCTGCTGACCTTCCTGATCAACGCCTTCCTGGTGGCGCTAGCCTCACTGCTGATCACGCCGATCTATCTCGCCAAATTCTCCTCCGGCGAGGTGCTGGGCCAGGCGGCATTCATCGCCGCGATCGTCGGCGGCTTCAACCAGGTGCGCGGCGCAATCGCCGGCGGTCTTTTGATTGGCGTGCTCGACAATCTCGCGGCCGCCTATGTCTCGACGCAGTATCGCGCCGCCGTTCCGATGATCTTCCTGATCGCCGTCATCCTGTTCCGGCCGCAGGGCTTGCTCGGCCGCGCCGAGGAGCGCACGGTATGATCAGCTTTGGCAAACCCCTGAAGATTGCGCTCGGCCTCATCGCCATCGCCGCGCTGATCATTGTCCCCATGAACTTCAACCGTTACGGTCTGTTCATCCTGAGCCAATGGGCGGTGATGAGCATCGCCGCGATGGGGCTCAACCTTACGCTCGGCTATGCCGGCCAGGTCTCGCTGGCGCAGGGCGCCTTCGTCGGCATCGGCGCTTATGCGGCGGCGATCATGACCACCCATGGCTGGCCGCTGCCGGCCGCGATTCTGGTCGCGATCGCCTTGAGCTTTGCGGTCGGCTGGGTGCTGGGTTATCCCGCGCTGCGCGTGCAGCACCACTACCTCGCCTTCGTTACCCTCGCCTTCTCCACTCTCGCCTTCCTGGTGTTCCGCAACGAGAGCTGGCTCACCGGCGGCATCTACGGCATCTCCAACATCCCGCGCCCGCACGTCTTCGGGCTAGCGACCAACAAGCCGCTGCCCTTCTATTATGTCTGCCTCGGCTCGCTCGCGATCGTGTCGCTTGCCGTGTGGTGGCTGATCCGCTCGCCCTGGGGCCGCGCCTTCATGGCGCTGCGCGAGAATCCGCTGCGTGCGCAATCGCTCGGCGTCGACACCCGGCGCTACACGCTGATGGCCTTTGCGATCGGCTCGGCGCTCGGCGGCGTCGCCGGCGCACTCTATGCGCCGCTGACGCAATATATCGATCCCGTGCCGTTCAACCTGTCGCTCTCGCTCGACCTGCTGATGATGGTGATCGTCGGCGGGGCCGGCTTCTATTTCGGTCCGTTCCTGGGCGCGATGATTGCCGTGCTGCTGCCGGAATGGCTGCGCTTCACCGAAGGCTATTATCTCATGCTCTATGCGGTTGCGGTGATGCTGCTCTTGATCTGGTCGCCGACCGGCATCCTGGGAATCCTCGATCGCGCGATGGCGGCGCGACGGACCAAGGCGGCGTCCGCGCTGCGCGCCGTCGCAAAGTCACGCCTGGAGACGGTGCAATGAGCGCAGTCCTCGAGGTTACCAATATCAAGAAAAACTTTGGCGGCATCAGCGCCGTCGATGGCGTCAGCTTCGACGTGCGCGAGGGCGAGATCCTCGGCCTGATCGGACCGAACGGCTGCGGCAAGTCGACGCTGTTCAACTGCATCCTCGGCCAGCTCACGCCGTCAGGCGGCGAGGTCAGGCTGGACGGCAAGGTGGTGACGGGCCTGCGGCCCTCCGAACTCAACAAGTTGGGGGTCAGCCGCACCTTCCAGCTCCTGCAGGTTTTTCCAAAGCTCTCGGTGCGGGAGAACCTGATTCTGGCCGGACAGGAGCACCAGGGCAACATGGCCTCGCGCCTCGTCGGCCGCTCCGATGCCGGGCTGAGCGACGCCGCCAACCAGATGATCGGCTTCTTCAAGCTCGACCATCTCGCGGACGAGCCGGCCGGCGGCCTCTCCTATGGCCAGCAAAAACTGCTCGATGCCGCCATGGCCTTCATGGGCGGACCGCGCCTGGTGCTGCTCGACGAGCCAGCCGGCGGCGTCAACCCGTCGATGCTGGCGGACCTCAAGGACCGCCTGGTTGCGATCAACCGCGAGAAGAACGCCACCTTCGTCGTGATCGAGCACAACATGGAATTCGTGATGTCGCTGTGCTCGCGGGTGATGGTGATGGCGGAAGGCAAGGTGCTGGCGATGGGACGGCCGGATGAGGTGCGGAAAAACCTCGCCGTCATCGAAGCCTATCTCGGACATTAGGGAGCGCGAGCCATGAGCGACCCGATCCTCTCTGTTCACAATCTCGTCGGCGGCTACGGCAAGATGACGATTTTGAACGGCACGACCTTCGCCGTGCCGCAAGCCACGATCACGACGATCATCGGCCCGAACGGCGCCGGCAAGTCCACCGTCTTCAAGGCAATCTTCGGCCTGCTCAAGCTGCGCGAGGGCAAGATCAGCTTTGCCGGCCGCGACGTCACGAACCTGAGCCAGCGCGCGCTGCTCAATGCCGGCATCTGCTACGTGCCGCAGGGCCGCAACATCTTTCCCGAGCTTTCGGTACGCCACAACATCGAACTCGGCGGCGTCGCTGCGGACAAGAGCCTCGATCTTCCCAAGCGGATCGAGGCGGCACTCGACCTGTTTCCGGCGCTGCGGCAAAAATCGACGCAGCAGGCTTCCACGCTGTCCGGCGGCGAGCAGAAGCAACTCGAGATCGCCCGCTCGCTGCTGCTCGAACCCAGGCTGGTGCTGATCGACGAGCCCTCGATCGGCCTGTCGCCGCTGATGGTGCAGCAGACCTTCGATATCCTCAAAAGCTTGCGCGACCGCGGCGTCACGATCCTGATGATCGAGCAGAACGCACGTTCGGCGCTGGAGATCTCGGACATCGGCATCGTGCTCGAGCTCGGCCAGACCCGGATGATCGACGACGCCAAGCGCATTCTGAACGATCCCCGCATCGGGCAATTGTTCCTGGGCGGCGCCATGGAGGAGAGCGCCGCATGAACAAGCGTTCGATCGCAACCGTGTCCCTCTCCGGCACCCTCGACGAAAAGCTGCGCGCCATCGCCTCAGCCGGCTTCGACGCGGTCGAGATCTTCGAGAACGATCTGTTGTCGTTCGGCGCGGGCCCGCGCGAGGTGGCACAGCTCTGCAAGGACCTCAATCTCGAGATCTGCGCGTTCCAGCCGTTCCGCGATTTCGAAGGCATGCCGGAGCCGCAGCGTTCGCGCAACTTTGCCCGTGCGATGCGCAAGTTCGATTTGATGCAAGAGCTCGGCACCGATCTCTTGCTGATCTGCTCCAACGTTTCGCCCACCTCGCTTGGCGGCATCGACCGTGCCGCGGACGATTTTCGCGAGCTCGGCGAACGTGCGGTGAAACGTGGTTTGCGCGTCGGATACGAGGCGCTGGCTTGGGGACGACACGTCAACGACTACCGCGACGCCTGGGAGATCGTGCGCCGCGCCGATCATCCGGCAATCGGCATCATCCTCGACAGCTTTCATGCGCTGGCGCCCGGCTTTCCGACCCGCGCGATGGCTTCGATTCCCGGCGACAAGATCTTTCTGGTGCAGCTTGCTGACGCGCCGAAGCTCGAGCTCGACATCCTCTCCTGGAGCCGGCACTTCCGCTCCTTCCCGGGCCAGGGTGACCTCCCGGTCCGCGAGTTCATGGCGGCGGTGGCGGCGACCGGCTATGCCGGGCCGCTGTCGCTGGAGATCTTCAACGACCAGTTCCGCGCCGGCTCGGCGGCCCAGACGGCGGTCGACGGCCTGCGCTCGCTGATCCTGCTGGAGGACCAGCTCGCACCGGACTGGCCAAAGCTTGTCCGCGAGCCGCTGGCGCCGAAATCCAGAAGCCACGGTACCGGCTTCGTCGAGTTCGCCGTCAACGAGACCAAGGCCGGCGAGCTTGCCCGACTGTTCGCGCAGCTCGGTTTTCGCAGGACCGGCAAGCACCGCAGCAAGGCGGTGGAGCGTTGGTCGCAAGGCAAGGTCGAGCTCGTCATCAATTCCGAGACGGACGGCTTTGCGCATTCGCATTACGTCACCCATGGCCCCGGCGTCTGTGCGATCGCACTCGACGTCGACAATGCGGGCCTTTCCATGCAGCGCGCCGAAGCGCTGAAGGCGCGCACCTTCTACCAGCCGGTCGGGCCGGGCGAACTCGAGATCCCGGCGATCCACGGCGTCGGCGGCAGCCTGCTCTATTTTCTGGATCAGGCCGGCAAGAACTGGGACACCGATTTCGAGCCGGTACCGAGCGAGGCGAGCGAGGACGCGCTGCTGGCGGTCGATCACATCGCGCAGTCGATGCCCTATGACGAGATGCTGTCCTGGCTGTTGTTCTACACCGGCATCCTCGACCTGACGCGACTGCCGCAGATGGAGATCGTCGACCCGAGAGGCTTGGTGCAGAGCCAGGCCATCATCAACGCCGACCAGAGCCTGTGCTTCGTGCTCAACGGCTCCTCTGCCAACCGCACGCTGCCGTCGCGCTTCATCTCCGAGTTCTTCGGCTCCGGCGTGCAGCACGTCGCGTTCTCGTGCCGCAACATCTTTGCGACGGTCGCGGAGATGCGCAAGCGCGGCGCGGATTTCCTCGACATCCCTGATAATTACTACGACGACATCGAAGCCAAATACGACCTTTCGCCCGAGCTGATGGCGCAACTGCGCGCCAATCACATCCTCTACGACCGCGAGGGTGACGGCGAATTCTTCCAGGTCTACACCCACATCTTCGACGAGCGCTTCTTCTTCGAGATCGTCGAACGGCGGCGCTATCAGGGCTTTGGCGCGGCCAATGCCGGCATCAGGCTCGCAGCGCAGGCCCGCGAGGTGCGGCCTGCGAGCATGCCAAGGATGTAGGCTCCTCCGGGTGAGGGGGTCTCCGCGAGTCACATCGCAGCGACGAGCAAGGCTCCCTCAACACGTCATTGCGAGCGTAGCGAAGCAATCCAGAATCCCTCCGCGGAAAGACTCTAGATTGCTTCGCTACGCTCGCAATGACGGTGCGGCGACTATCGAATAAACGTCTCTCTCCGTCCCAACGGAGACTTCTCCTCACCCAGCCCCTCTCCCCGCATCCGCGTACGCTAAAGCTTCGGCGGGCAAGCGCGGGAAGAGGGGAAGATCAAGACCTCACTTCATCTTGCACTTGTCGTGGAAACGATCCTGGTCGTTCTCGACGATGGTGGCGACGGTCTTCAGCGCGAGCTGGCCTTCGGCGTCCTTGACCACGTCCTGGAGATAGAAGCTCTGGATCGGGATGTGATTGTTGCCGTACTTGAAGGAGCCGCGCAGCGACTTGAAGTTGGCCTTTTCCATCTCGGCCTTCATCGCATCCTTCTTGCTGGTGTCGCCCTTCACCGCGACCACGGCGCTGTTGATGAGCTGGGCGGCATCATACGATTGTGCGCCGTAGTAGGTCGGCCGCAGGCCGGGATACTTCTTGCGATAATCGGCGACGAAGCGCTTGTTCTGCTCGTTGGGGAGGTCATTGACCCATTCCTGCGCGCCGGGCACTCCGAGCGCATTCTCCTTCTGGAGCGGCAGCGACAGCTCGTCGATGGTGAAGACGGTGTAGAGCGGCATGGTGCTCTTGAGGCCGGCTTGGGCATATTGATTGAGGAACTGCACGCCGGCGGCACCGGGGTAGAACACGAAGATCGACTCGGCGCCGGAGGCGCGCGCCTTGGAGAGCTCGGCGGAGAAGTCGAGCTGGCTCGGCCAGACCGTGTACTCCTCGCCCTTGATCTCGCCCTTGAACGTGCTCTTCAAACCGGCGAGCATGTCCTTGCCGGCGGCGTAGTTCGGCCCGATCAGGAACACGCTCTTGACGCCCTTCTGGTTCATGTAGAGGCCCATCGCCTGCGGCGTCTGGTCGTTCTGCCAGGAGGTCGAGAACACATAAGGCGAGCACAGCTCGCCCGCGAGCTGCGAGGGACCGGCATTGGCCGAGATCAGGAAGGTCTGCGAGTCCACCGCGGTCTTGAGCGAGGCCAGGAGCACGTTCGACCAGATGTAGCCGACGATGAAATCGACCTTGTCGGACTGCACCAGCTTCTCGGTCTTCTGCTTGCCGACATCCGGCTTCTGCCCGTCGTCCTCGTAGATCACCTCGACCGGCTTGCCGTCCATCTTGCGGCCGAGATGATCGAGCGCGAGCTCGAAGGAATTGCGCATGTCATTGCCGATCACGGCGGTCGGGCCGCTGAAGGTCGACACGAAGCCGATCTTGATGGTGTCGCCGGCGCATGCCGGATTTGCCAGCACCAGCGCCGCTGCGCCCGCCAGCCAGAATGCCGTCCTCATAACCACTCCCCTCCTTGATTATCGGTCCCGAGGCGGGGTGATCGCCGCCCCCGGGCCAGTCTCTATTGAACGCAAAATCTGTCGAGCCGCCAATGGCTCAGGGCCCGTCCCTGCACCATATTTCGCCCCAATTGGAGATGGCAAGAAATATAGTTCTACTCACTTCGGCCAAGCCATGATCAACGCTGCGGCGCTTTTTCGCGCCACATCGATACACTTGGCCTATTCGACGATTGATGACGCCTATTGGACCGCGGCCCCAGAACCGCACTTAAATGAACAAATAGTGCAGCGCGATTCGAGGGGCGCATCATGACCACGACACCGCACCGCGTCGTCATCGTCGGAGCCGGCTTTGGCGGGCTGGAGACGACCTATCGGCTCGCGGGCGCGCCGGTCGAGATCACGCTGATCGACCGCCGCAACCATCATCTGTTCCAGCCGCTGCTCTACCAGGTCGCGACCGCCTCGCTGGCGACCAGCGAGATCGCCTGGCCAATTCGCCATCTCATGCGCGATCGCCGTGAGGTGACGACGCTGTTTGCCACAGTGAGCGGCGTCGACACGGCACGTCGCTGCGTTCTGATCGACGACGGCAGCGAGGTGCCCTACGACACGCTGGTGCTAGCCACCGGTGCGCGACACGCCTATTTCGGCCACGACGAATGGGAGCAATTCGCGCCGGGCCTGAAGACGCTGGAGGACGCGACAACGCTGCGCCGGCACATCCTGGTGGCATTCGAGCGCGCCGAGCGCGAAACGGATCAGGAGAGGCGCGCGGCGCGGCTGACCTTCGTCATCGTCGGCGCCGGCCCGACTGGCGTCGAGCTCGCCGGCACCATCGCCGAGATGGCGCACCACACTCTGCCCGGCGATTTCCGCAACATCGACACGACCAAGGCGCGTGTCGTGCTGATCGAGGCCGGCCCGCGCGTGCTCGCCGGCTTTGCCGACGACCTCTCGGCTTACGCGCAGGCGTCGCTGGAAAAGATCGGCGTTGAGGTCGTGCTGGGGCAACCCGTGACCGAGATCGACCGCGATGGCGTGGTGTTCGGCGGCACGCGGCTCAACGCCAAGACCAGGATCTGGGCCGCCGGCGTGCGCGCTTCGCCCGCTGCCGAATGGCTGGGCGCACCAAGCGATCGCGCCGGGCGGGTGCAGGTCGAGGCGGACCTGACCATTCCGGGGCATCCCGAGATCTTCGCGATCGGCGATACCGTCAGCATCAATGCCTGGGAGGGCAAGCCGGTGCCCGGCATCGCGCCGGCGGCGAAGCAGCAGGGCCGCCATGTCGCCGAGACCATCAAGGCTCGGCTACGCGGGCAGGCGAAGGGCGCCTTCCGCTACAAGCACGCCGGCAGCCTCGCGCAGATCGGCAAGCGGCTCGCGGTAATCGATTTCGGCCGCATCAAGCTGCGCGGCACCATCGCGTGGTGGATCTGGGGCATCGCCCACATCTACTTCCTGATCGGCCTCCGCCACCGCCTCAGCGTCGCGCTGAGCTGGCTCTGGATCTACGCCCGCGACCAGCGGGCGGCGCGACTGATCACGCAAGGGAGTAGCAAGGTGGTGTAGTTCTCCTTCTCCCCTTGTGGGAGAAGGTGGCGCGAAGCGCCGGATGAGGGGTTCTCTCAACTCGAAAGGGAGTTCGTGAGGAGACAACCCCTCACCCGGCTCCGCTTTGCGAAGCCACCCTCTCCCACAAGGGGAGAGGGTGCAGCAGCGCGCGCAGCTCCACCTACTTCACCAACTCACACCCGCCCTCCGCCAGCGGGCGGAACGCCTGGTCCGCGGGAATCGTCGAGACCAGCTTGTAATAGTCGTAGGGGTATTTCGACTCCTCGGGCTTCTTCACCTCGAACAGGTACATTGGGTGCACGACCCGGCCATCCTGACGAATCGTGGTGTCGCCGAACAGCTTGTCCTTGTCCCTGAACTTCTTCATCTCGGGCACGACGTTCTTGGCATTATCGCTGCCCGTGGCGGCGACGGCGTTGAGATAGGCGAGCGTGGAGGCGTAGACGCCGGCCTGATTGCCGCTTGGCATCTTGCCGTTCATGCCGGGCCGCGCGGCGAAGCGCTTGGCGAAAGCGCGCGTGTCGTCGTTCATGTCCCAGTAGAAGGCTTCCATCAGCTGGAGCCCTTGCGCGACCTTGATGCCCATGCCGTGGACGTCGTTGATGAAGAGCAGGAAGGCAACCAGCTTCTGGCCGCTCTGCTGGATGCCGAATTCGGCGGCCTGCTTCACTGCGTTGATGGTATCTCCGCCGGCATTGGCGAGGCCGATAACCTGCGCTTTCGAGCTTTGCGCCTGCAACAGGAAGGACGCGAAATCGGAGGTCCCGAGCGGATGCTTGGACGAACCCACCACCTTGCCGCCATGCGCCTCGATGTATTTCTGTGCCTCAGCCTCGATTCCCTTGCCGAGCGCGTAGTCGACCGTGAGGAAATACCACTCCTTGCCGCCACGCGACATCATCGCGGCCGCCGTGGTGTTACCGGTCGCCCAGGCGTCGTTGACCCATTGAATGGTGTTGGGCGAGCAGGCCTTGCCGGTGAGATCGGAGCTTGCCGTCGAGGACGCCAGGAACGTCATGCGGCTATCGCGCAAGAGCGAGTTGATGGAGAGGCCGACCGCCGAGTTCGGCACGTCGACGATGGCATCAACGCCTTCGACGTCGAGCCATTTGCGCGCGATGGCGCGGCCGACATCGGCCTTGTTCTGATGGTCGGCATAGACGATCTCGACCTTGATGCCCTTGCCGCCACCGTTGAAATCCTCGGCCGCCATGCGCGCGGCCTCGACTGAGCCCATGCCGTTGGTGTCCTGGAAGATGCCGGAGATGTCGTTGAGCACGCCGACGCGCACGACATTGTCGGATATCTCGGCGCTTGCCGCGCCGACCATCAGGCTCGCAGCCAGTGCGAGCGTCCACTTCAGATGCTTCATCGTTCCCTCTCCTGTTGAATGTGTTGCCACGCCGACCGTTGCCGGCGCGGCACAGATTTCAGACCTGCCGCTCCGGCAGCCTCACGATGAGCCCGTCGAGCGCGGGCGTGATGTGGATCTGGCAGGACAGCCGACTGTTCGGGAGCCGCTCGCTTGCGGTGCCCTCGAGCAGCGCATCCTCCTCGTCGGCCATTGCTGGCAGGCGCGCGAGCCAGCTCTCGTCGACATAGACGTGACAGGTCGCACACATGGCGTTGCCGCCGCATTCGGCCAGAATGCCGTCGACGCCGTGGCGGGTCGCGGCCTGCATGGCGCTTTCGCCATCGCTGGTCTCGACACGATCAGACCTGCCGTCGGGATGGATGAAAGTGATGGCGGGCATGAAGCTCCTCGTCAGGCCGGGGTGATGGTGACAGGCAGGCTGTCGAGCCCGCGCAGCGTGTTGTTGAAGCGGCGCTTCGGCTCACCCGCGATCTCGATTTTCGCGATACGGCGCGCCAGAGCCGTCAGCATCACCTCGCCTTCGAGGCGGGCGACGAGCTGACCGACGCACATATGGATGCCGGAGCCGAACCCGACATGGCCCGAGGTGCGGCGGGTGATGTCGTAGCTGTCGGGCTTGTCCCAGCGCCGCGGATCGCGGTTGGCGGCGGCGAGGAACATCAGCACCTTCTCACCTTCGCCGATCTTCGCGCCGGACAGCTCGACCTCCCGCGTGGTGGTGCGGAAGAAGGTCTGCACCGGGCTTTCGAACCGCACGGCCTCCTCGAAAGCGCCACGCGCGAGCGAGAGATCCTCGCGCAGGCGCTGCCATTGATCCGGGAAGCGCGCGAGGCAATAGACCGCGGCGCCGATGCCGTTGACAGTGGTGTCGAGGCCGGCCGACAGCAGCGAGCGCACCAGCAGCGGCGCTTCGGTCGCGGTGATCTCGCCGTCATCGACGCGGTCATGAATGCAGGCGCCGAATCCGCCGGGTGCCAGATTCTCGCGCTGGCACTGCTCGGCGACATAAGCCTGATGCGGCGCCGAACGTTCGATCGCCTCCTGGCGCAACTGGTTGGGCGGGCCGAAGGCGTTGAACACGACGCTCGCATAGGGAATCAAATGCTCGCGGCCTTCCGGCTTAAGCCCGAGCGCATCCGGAAAAATCGAGAGTGGATAGGCCTCGGCAAGATCCGCGATCGCATCGAAGCTGCGCTTCTCCAGCAGCGCATCGACCCGCACCTCGGCCGCTGCGGCAAAGCGGTCGCGCACCTGCTTCATCACGGTGGGGGAAAGCACCTTTGACAGCACGGCGCGGGTGCGGGTGTGCGCGGGCGGATCGGCCTCCAGGATCAGGCTCGGCGGCCGCCACGGCGTCTCCTTCTTGAAATCACTGAGGCCGACACCGCGGCTGGAGCAGAAGGTCGCCGGATCATTCAGCACGGCATGGACCTCGGCATAGCGCGCCACACCGTACACGCTCCATTTGTCGAGATAGACGACCGGGCCCGCCTCCCGCAGCAGTTCATGCGTGGGGTAGGGATCGGCAAAAAAACTCATCGCGAAGGGATCGACGTCGAGATGCGGCACGGCCGCGACGTCAGTTGCTACAGGGGAGCCGGATGCGGTCATGGAAGACCTCTCTCATTTTGATCTTGTGAAAGGGCGGCGCTTACCCTTAGGTCATGGGACAAGCCGCGACTCAGAACCCCGATATGCCGCCGTCCTTGACCAGAGCCCGCCAAAAGCCTGCGCCCGCCGAATTCGGGCCGACGCTCGATCTCGACCGTTACGTCCCGGCCTTCATCACCTTCATCGCCAACAAGCTCTCGAACAGCGCGACCTCGTTCTATCAGCGGCAGTTCGGCGTCAACGTCACGGAATGGCGGATCATGTCGCTGCTGGCGATCGAGCCCGGCATTCCGGCGTCGCGCATCTGCCACGTCATCGGCTTCGACAAGGGCCCGGTGAGCCGGACGCTCGCGGGGCTCGAAAAGCGCGGGCTGGTGTCGATCCGCACCGACCCGAACGATGGCCGCACCCATTCGATCTCGCTCACGGCGAAGGGCCGCGCCACCCACGACAAGGTGATCGTCGCGGCGCTCGAACGCGAGCGGCGCCTCCTGTCCTGCCTCAGCAAGGACGAGCGCGAGGTGCTGATCGACCTGCTCCGTCGGCTGCACGAAAATCTCGGCGCGGTGACCGGCAGCACTGAGCCCTGACAGATCGCGCGCGAGCTGTCTGCTCCTCTCCTGCCCAGGCATACGCCGGCACCTGCCGACGGTGCCATTCCTGCCGCGCATGGTGTTCCTCCGAAGCGGATGCGGCGGTTGCCCCGCCGTCCTCCCTGCCGGAAACGGTTCGCATAAATTAGTTGCTTGGGCAACAAAAAGAATTGGCAAGATATTGCGACAGAATGACTGGCCTATCGGCCAAGCCGTTTAGTCGGATTTCGCCGGAAGTCCTTCCACGGGGACAGTCTGATTTGCTTCGTCGCAAGGGTCCCTCTGCACAGCAACGACGACGTGGAAAGAGCGTGCCTGACTTCGTCTCGACCAGCAGATAGCTACAAGCCAACCCACTCGCTCGACGCATCATCATTCAGCCGCGCCACCGCATCGGCACGACGCGTCAGCACGGCGCGCTGGTTGATGTAGCCCTTGTCGGTGATCTCGCCGCCGTCGACCGAGGCCGGCTCGGCGAGCAGCAGCGCGCGCGTGGCATGGCCGGAGGAGTTGCTGCTCTGCTGTTTCAGCCGCGTCAGAGCCTGCGCGATCGCGGTCCTGACCTTATCATGCGCCAGCACGTCGTTCACAGCCGCCGTGTCGCCCAGCCCGGCATGGGCGCGGCAGGCAGCAATATTCGGAAACACCAGGAAGCGCACCTCGTCGCCGCCATGGCCGGTAACGACGATATCCTGCGCGAGCGGCGCCAATGCGGCGATGCCGGCGACACGCAAGGTGCCGACACTGACCCAAGTTCCGGAATTGAGCTTGAAATCTTCCGCGACGCGCCCATCGAAGAACAAGCCGCGCTCAGGCCGCTTCGCATCGGCAAACTTTACGGCATCGCCGATGAGATAGAAGCCTTCGTCGTCGAACGCCTGCTTCGTCAGCTCCGGCGCCTTCCAATAGCCCGGCGTGACGTTGGGGCCGCGCACGCGAACTTCCAGCTTGTCGCCGGCGGCGACGAGCTTGAGCTCGGTGCCGGGAATCGGCACGCCGATATTGCCCGAGCGTTCTGCGAGGAAATGGCAATCGGTCGCGAGCGGGGACGTCTCGGTCGAGCCCCAGGCCGAGACCATCGGCAACGCATGGCCGACGGTCTTGATCGAGAGATCTTCGAGTGCATCCCAGATATTCTGCGGCAGCGCCGCGCCGGCATAGAAAGCGAATTTCACCTCGCCGAAGAAGCGGCGGCGCAGCTCCTCGTCGCCGCGCAGTGCCGCGGTCAGCATGTCGAAGCCGCGCGGCACGTTGAAATAGACCGTCGGCATCACGCTTCGTAGATTGGCGAGGGACGTCGCAAACAGACCCGGCGCGGGCTTGCCGCCGTCGATATAGAGCGAGCCGCCGTTGCGCAGCACGAGGTTGAAATTGTGGTTGGCGCCGAAGGTGTGGCTCCAGGGCAGCCAATCGAGGATCACGAGATCGCCGCGGCCCGGTTCGAGAAACGTCCAGGTCTGCGCCTTGGCCTGTTGGCTCGAGGTCAGCATTCGCTGGGTGTTGATGACCGCCTTGGGCGTACCGGTCGAGCCCGAGGTGAACAGGAATTTCGCGATCGTATCCGGCGTCACCGCGGCGAAGGCTCTGGCGACGTCGAGCGTCTCTACGGTCTCCGCAATGGAGCGGAACGACAGCGCATCGGCGTCGTCGGCATGGCCGCTGATGATCTGCGCCGTGTGCAACGGCCTGATCGCGGCCAGCGCCGCCGCAAATGGCTTGGTTGCGGAGACATAGATCGCGCCCGGCGCGAGCAGCGCGATCATGCTCCTGAGCTTGTCGAAATCTTTCGACACCAGCGAATAGGCGGATGAAACGGCCGCTGAGGGCACGCCGACATGCTGCGCGGCGAGCGCGAGCAGCGCGTGATCGATGCTGTTGTCGGAGAGAATAGCGAGCGGTCGCTCGGCACTGAGGCCCTGCGCCAGGATCCAGGACGCGGCCGCCCGCACCTGCCGCAGCGCCTGCGCATAGGTGACGGTAGTCCAAGGCGCATCGGCACTGCCGCGCTCGGCGAGGAAGATCGTATCGGATGTTTGCCGCGCCCATTGCTCCAGCCAGTCGCCGGTGCAGCGCGCGCTCGCGCCAAGTGGCTCGGGCGAGCGCAGCACGATGCTGCCGTCGGCGCGATGCTCTGCGACCGTCCTTGGCGTTGCGAACAGGCTTGCAGCGTCACCGCGTGGGGCGGTCGTCATGGGGTTTCCTCCTCCGCCCGGATTCGGGATCGGCTGCCGCCTCGTTCCGGGCTGCTTGGCCACAATGTTGGGCGGGACAATTGTTGTCGTCAACAACAATCTTTCGCGCCGCCCGTCGAGGCGCTAAGGTCGCGCCGAGGGAGACACGATGTGACAAGCAGCGCAGCCCAGACGTCCCCACGCAAACGCGCCGGCAACGGCGCAGTGCAGCGGAGTGACTCCGACGAGGTCGGCCTCGATGCGTTAGTCGGGCATGCCGGCTACGCGGTGCGGCGCCTCCAGATATGGATCTTTCAGGACTTCATCAGGACGCTCGGTGAGGTCGACATCAGGCCGACGCAATATTCGGTGCTGACGGTGATCGGTGCCAATCCGGGCCTGTCGCAGATGGCGGTAGCCAAGCGCCTCGGCATCGAGCGCGCGCGGCTGGTGCATCTGCTCGACAGCCTCGAACGGCGCAGATATGTGAAGCGGGTCAAGTCGAAGACGGACCGGCGCTCGCACGCGTTGCACCTCACGGCGCAGGGCGCGACGGCACTGGCCAAGTTCAAACGACTTGCCGCGGAGCATGAGCGGCATGTCGAGGCGAAGATCGGAAGGGAGAACCGGCAACACCTGCTTCGGATTCTCGCCGACTTTACGTGACCCCGGCTGCTCATAATTTAAGCAGATGCCCCCTAACCAAGCGCGTGCGCTCGACCCCCAGCTCGCTGCAAAGCCCTGATATCACGATATTATCCTGGGTATTTGCCCAACCTCGATGCTGTACACAATGGCACATCGCTTGCTTCGAGCCGGGTGAACCAGTTGCCGGAGTTTTGTCGTCATGGGGGCTGAGCAGCCTGAAACGATCGCCGCGATTGTGGCCGCGCATCGCGCGGGCACGCTGACGCCGGCGCAGACGGTCGCACGGACCTACCAGCGCATTCGCGACCACAACGATCCTGCGGTCTTCATCAGCCTGCGCGACGAGAAGGACGCGATCGCGGAGGCCGAGAGACTTGCCACGAAGGATGCCGCGAGCCTGCCGCTCTATGGCGTGCCGGTTGCGGTGAAGGACAATATCGACGCGCTGGGATTTCCGACCACCGCGGCCTGTCCGGCCTTCGCCTATACGCCAACGCGCGACTCCAGCGCCGTGGAGCGCCTGCGCGCTGCGGGCGCCATTATCATCGGCAAGACCAATCTCGATCAGTTCGCGACCGGCCTGGTCGGCGTGCGCTCGCCCTACGGCATTCCCAAAAATTCGATCCATGAGGATCTCATTCCCGGCGGATCGAGTTCGGGCTCGGCAGTCGCCGTCGGCGCCGGGCTCGTGCCGCTCTCACTCGGTACCGACACTGCCGGCAGCGGCCGCGTGCCGGCGATGCTCAACAACATCGTCGGGCTGAAGCCGAGCCTCGGCATGATCTCGACCGCAGGTCTCGTGCCCGCCTGCCGCACGTTGGACTGCATCTCGGTGTTCGCACTGACAGTCGATGACGCCGCGCTGGCGCTCTCCGTGATGGCCGGCCCGGATCAGGCCGACCCGTTCTCGCGCGACCGGCCGCTTCAGCAGCTCACGCCGTTCCCGGCGAATTTGCGCCTCGGCGTGCCACGCAACGGGCAGTTGATCTTCTTCGGCGACAAGACGGCGGAAGCCGCCTACGGCGATGCGCTGAAACGCTGGAGCGCGCTTGGCGCGGATCTCGTCGAGTTCGACCTCGAGCCATTCTACGAGACGGCGCGGCTGCTCTATGAGGGCCCGTGGGTCGCCGAGCGCTACCTCGTGATCAAGGATCTGCTCGCGTCCGCACCCGATGCGATCCACCCCGTGACGCGCGAGATCACGGCGGCCGGCGCGCGGTTGACGGCCGCCGAGACCTTCTGCGCGCTCTATCGCCTGCAGGGCCTGCGCAAGATCGCCGAGCGCACATTTGCGAACATCGACGCGCTGGTGCTGCCGGCCGCGCCGAGCGCCTATACGACCGCGGAGGTGCTAGCCAATCCAATCGAGCTCAACAGCCGGCTCGGTACCTACACCAACTTTGTCAATCTGCTCGACCTCTGCGGCCTTGCCGTGCCGGCGTCGATGCGCGCCGACGGCATTCCGTTCGGCATTACGCTGCTCGCCCCCGCAGGGTGCGATGCGTTGCTCGCCAGCATCGGCCGTGTGTTCCATGCGGATACGCAGCTGGGTCTCGGCGCAAAGAACGTGGCGCAAGCACCGCTCGCGCCGCTGCCCGCAAGCAGCGGCGAGGAGATTCCGATCGCAGTCGTCGGCGCCCATCTCTCCGGCATGGCGCTGAATGGCGAGCTCAAGGCGCTGAACGGACGCCTGATCGAAGCGACCAAGACCGCGCCGGACTACAAGCTCTATGCACTCAAGACGACGCCGCCCAAGCCGGGCATGCTGCGCGTCGAAGCCGGCAAGGGCGCCGCAATCGAGCTGGAGATCTGGTCCCTGTCGTCGTCTGCCTTCGGCAAGTTCGTCAATGCGATTCCTTCGCCGATGGCGATCGGCACGATAAGGCTTACTGACGGCCGCAGTGTGAAAGGGTTTCTCGTCGAGCCGGAGGCGTTGCCCGATGCACGCGACATCACGGCGTATGGCGGCTGGCGGAAGTATATGGCGGAAGCCGCGACGACGTAGGTGCGGTAGGGTGGGTAAAGCGAAGCGTGCCCACCATCCAACATCATTGCGGATGGATGGTGGGCACGGTGCTTCGCACCTTTTGCCCACCCTACCGCACCGAGCGAGTCGCCCTACACCGACACCGAATAGATCTCATACTCCCCGCGGACCAATTCGATATGCGCGCGCATGGCTGCCGCGGCGCCCTGCTTGTCACCGCGCATGATGGCGACGACGACGCGGTCGTGCTCAGCTTGCGACTTGGCGAGCCGTCCGAGATTGCGGAACTGGGCGCGGCGGAACGGCTGCACGCGGACGCGGGTGGCGAGCGTGATCTCGGCGATGTAGCCGTTCTGCGATCCCGCATAGATCGCGTTGTGGAAGCGCTCGTTGACCTCGTGGAAACGCTCGGGATTGCCGGCATAGCTCAGCACCCGTAGCTCCTCGTGGACGGCCTCCAGGCCGTGCCGCTCGGCGGCCGACATGCGCTCGGCGGCAAGGCCGGCGCACAATGCCTCGAGCTCCGCCATCGCCTCGAACATGCTCTTCAGCCGCTCGATCGAGGGCTGCGCCACCACTGCCCCACGATGGGCGCGCGCCTCGACAAGACCGCTCGCGACGAGCTGGCGCAACGCCTCGCGCACCGGCGTGCGCGAGACGCTGAAGCGCCGCGCGATGTCGGTCTCGTCGAGCGGCGCACCGGGAGCCAAAGTTCCACGCACGATCTCGTCGGCGAGCTGAAGACGCAGCTCTTCCGCGCGCGTGACCTTGTGCAGCGACGGTGAGGGACGGTCGACGCGCGGCACCACCGGCTCGGCTGGCAGCGCTCCCGGCGGAAAGTCGTCAAGCCTCATACGGTCTCTTTCGGCTCGTCGATGATGCTGACATGGGCGGCGACGACGCGCCAGCCCTCCGGAAAGCGAATCCAGGTCTGCATCTGCCGGCCGACCTTGCCGGGCGCGGTGTCGCGATAGAACAAGGTGGAGGCCACGGCCGTGTCGCGGCCATAGCTCGTAATCACGGTCTTCGCGGTGCGCCGGTTCAGGCCGACCGGCGAGCGGCCGGCGCGAAAGCCGGAGATCGCCTCATAGCCGTAGAGGTTCTCGCCGATACCGTAGCGCAGCGTGCGGGGGTCGTTGCGGAAGAGCTCACCGAGCACGGCGACGTCGTTGCTGACGAGGGCCTGCTCATAGCGCTCGAACGCGGCTCTGACTTCGGCGATCACGTCGGGAAGATCGATCTCCATCTCAAAATCCTCTTAAAGTCCCCTTGGCGACGGCGCCGATACCACGCCCATTTTCTCCAGTGCGTACGCGACGCGCAAGGCGAGGTCCTCGCGCCAGGGCGCGGCGATGATCTGCACGCCGATCGGCAGCGGCTCGAGCGGCACCGGCACGGCGACGACCGGCAGGCCGATAAAGGAGATCGGCTGGGTGTGGATGCCGATATTGGCGCGCACCGGCAGCTCGACGCCGTCGAGCGTGAAATTGATCTGGCCAAGCTTCGGCGCGGTGCACGGCGTCGCCGGCGCAAGCAACACGTCGACAGACTTAAAAATCTCGGCGAGCTGGCCGCGATACCAGCGTCGGAATTTTTGTGCGCGGTCGACCAGCGGCGCCGGTACCATGGCGCCCGCAATCAGCCGGTCGCGCACGGCAGGATCAAAATCGTTCGGGCGCTTGCGCAGGCGATCGAGATGCAGCGAAGCGCCTTCGGTAGTGGTGATGACGTAAGCCGCCGCGCGGGCGCGCGAGGCTTCGGGAATGTCGACGATCTCAGTCGCGCCAAGCGCCTTGGCAACGCGGCTGACGGCTTCGACGGCTTCCGGAAACACGTTCTTCTGAAAGTGACCGCCGGCGATCGCGATGCGCAAGCCCGAGATGGACTGGCCGAGCAGCGGCGCCACCTGTTCGACGCCACGCGTGGTGCAGGCGCCATCGTCGGCATCCGGTCCCTGCATGACGTCATAGGCGAGCGCGAGGTCGGCGACGGAGCGTGCCAGCGGGCCGAGATGATCGAGGCTCGCGACAAACGGGAACGAGCGCGCTCGCGACAGCCGGCCGTAGGTCGGCTTCAAACCAAAGATGCCGCAGAACGAGGACGGCACCCGGATTGAGCCATTGGTGTCCGAGCCCAGCGCGATCGGCACCAACGCGGCGCCAACGGCGCTGCCCGATCCACCCGAGGAGCCGCCGGTCATCCGCGTGGTGTCATGCGGATTGCGCGAGGGACCGTCATGGACGTTCTCGCCGGTGAAGTCGTAGGCGTATTCACCCATGTTGAGCGCACCGACCAGCACGGCGCCGGCTGCTTCCATCCGCTCGATCAGCGCGGCGTCGCGCCTGGCTGGCGAGAGGTCGCGGTTGATCTTCGAGCCCGCGCGCGTCACGAGGTTAGCTACGTCGAACAGGTTCTTCACTGCAAAGGGCACGCCGGCGAGCGGGCCGACTTTCTTACCCGCGGCGATCTCGGCATCGATCGCGCGCGCCTTGGCACGGGCGCGGTCGGCGGTGACATCGGTGAAGGAATTGAGGATGGTGTCGTGCTGCTTGATGCGCGCGAGAGCTGTTTCCGTGGCAGCGAGCGCCGACATCCTGCCGCCCGCAACCGCGCTCGCGATCTCGGTGGCGGTCATCTCTGGCTTTGTGATCATGGCGACATCAGGCCGTGAAAATCGGCGCCGGCTCGGTCTCGTCCGGCAGCGCGAATTCGTCGACGAGGCGGCCAAGCCGCAGCGAGACTTCGAGATTGGCGCGAACGGCGGGTCTCCAGGCCTCCTCGACCGGTAGCGCAAGCGCCTTCGATACGGCTTCGATATAGTCGTCCAGCGGCTCGGCCATCACGCTCCCAAACTATCTCAGTGAACCTGCAACGGCGGATGCGGGATCGCCATCAGCAGTTCCTTGGTGTAGGCGTCCTGCGGATCGCTCAAGACCTTCTCGGAAGAGCCTTCTTCGACGATCCGTCCCGTCCGCATCACAATGACACGATCGCACAACAAGCGCACCACATTCAAATCATGCGAGACGAACAGATAGCTCATACCTAGGCGCTGCTTCAGGTCCTGAAGTAGATTGAGGACAACGGCCTGCACCGACACGTCAAGCGCCGCCGTCGGCTCGTCCAGGATGATGAGTTTTGGATGCAGGGCAATGGCGCGGGCGATGCCGACGCGGGCCTTCTGGCCGCCGGACAATTGATGTGGGAAGCGATCGAGCAGGTCGTGCGGCAGGCCGACCATCGTGGCCAGGTCCTCGCAACGGGCGCGCAGCGCGTCGCGCCCCCTGATGTCGCCGAGATGCATGATCGGGTCCGCGATGGCGCGCGCGGCGGTGAAGCGCGGGTTGAGGCTGTCGGTCGGGTCCTGGAACACCATCTGGATGCGGCTGCGCTGCGGCAGCCGGGCGAAGGCGGCAGGCGCGATGCTGCCGATGTCATCGCCGCCGAATTGGATCAGGCCCGAGGTCTGGTCGAGCAGGCGCATCACCATCATCGACGTCGTCGATTTGCCGCAGCCGGACTCGCCGACCAGGCCGACGCTCTCGCCGACGCGAATCGAGAAGCTGATGCCGTCGACGGCGCGGAACACGTCCGGCTCGACGGGCGGCTTGCGGCCGAACAATTTGCCGAGCACGGCGGTCGCGCCCTGGCGGGGGTATTCCTTGACGAGCTTTTCGACGAGGAGAAGGGGCTTTGTACTCTCGTCACCCCCGGGCTTGACCCGGGGGTCCATCGACTGAGGGTGGTCTTTCGAAGTGTGATGGATGGCCGGGTCAAGCCCGGCCATGACGGATGGGGATTGCGCCGCTCCAGCCCCCTCCTCCGGCAGCAAGTCTCGCAACGATACACCCAGCCGCGGCGTCGCGCGCATCAGCTTCTTGGTGTAGGGGTGCTGCGGGCTCGCGAAGATGTCGGCGGCCTTGGCGGTCTCAACCACCCTTCCCTTCTCCATCACCACCACACGGTCGCAATAGGCGGCGGCGAGGCCGAGGTCGTGCGTGATCAGGATGGTCGACATCGCACGTCGTTTGGTCAGCTCGACGATCAGGTCCATCACCGCCTTCTGCGTGGTGACGTCGAGGCCGGTGGTCGGCTCGTCCGCGATCAGGAGCTGCGGATTGCAGGCCAGCGCGAGCGCGATGACGACGCGCTGGCACATGCCGCCTGACAGCTCGAACGGATAGGCGTGGTAGCGCTCGCGCGGCCGGGCGATCTTGACCTGCTCCAGCGCCTCAATGGCTTTTTCACCATGGTCGGCGACCTGGGCCTGCTGCACATGGGTACGCAAGACGTCCTCGATCTGGTCGCCCACCTTGCGGATCGGATTCAGGGCGGCGCGCGGATTCTGGAAAATCATCGAGACCTCGCGGCCGCGCAGATCGCGCATCTGGTCCTCGGTCGCGGCCTTGACGTCGATGCCGGAGAACATCACGGAGCCTTCGGCGATCCGCCCCGCGCGATCGAGGATGCGCATCACCGCATAGGAGGTCACCGACTTGCCGGATCCGGACTCGCCGACGATCGCCAGCGTCTCGCCCTTGGCGAGGCAGATGCTGACCTGCTGCACCGCTTTGACGATGCCGCGACGGGTGGTGAATTCGACGGTGAGGTCCTGGACGTCGAGCAGGGGTTGGGCCGTCATGACGCGGTCCCGCCGCTCAAAAAACGCGAAAACAACCCCATGCACAGTAGAATGGCGTTGGAATCATTGGGGAATTTTTGACGGATTTTTGCGCGTGAGGGAGGTTTGGCTCTCTCATTCCCTCCCCCCTTGCGGGGGAGGGGCAGGGAGGGGGGTAGCCACGAACTCCGACGTCGCTTGGGGCTACCCCCCTCCCCTGCCCTCCCCCACAAGGGGGGAGGGAGCGAGAGAGACGTGCCCTCCTCACGACTTCGCTGCACGAATCCGACCACCATCACGTCCTCCGCTGCGGGTCGACGATGTCGCGCAGGCCGTCGCCGAGGAGGTTGAAGCAGAACACGGCGATCATCAAAGCAAGGCCGGGGAATAGCGCGATCCACCACTCGCCCGAGACCATGAAGCCCGCACCTTCGGCGACCATGATGCCCCATTCGGCGGTGGGCGGGCGGACGCCGAGGCCGATGAAGGACAGGCCGGCGGCGTTGAGGATGGCGTAGCCCATGGTCAGCGACATCTGCACGATCATGATCGGCATGATGTTCGGCAGGATGTGCACCAGGAGGATGCGGAATTCGCCGTTGCCGGACAGACGTGCCGCCTGCACGAAGCCGGCATTGCGGCGGACATTGGCCTCGGCGCGAGCGACGCGGGCATAGAGTGGGAAGTTCACGATCGCGGTGGCGAGGATGATGTTCTGCACGGTGTTGCCGAGCGCAGCGACGATGCCCATCGCCAGCACGAACAGCGGGAAAGCCATGATCGTGTCGGCGATGCGGCCGACGATGCGGTCGGTCCAGCCGCCGAAATAACCGCCGGCGATGCCGGCGAGCCCGCCCATCAAGAACACCAGCGCGATGGAGGCGACCGCGATGAAAACATCGAGCCGCGTGGCGACGATGACGCGGCTAAAGATGTCGCGACCGAGCTGGTCGGTGCCGAACCAGTGCGCCGCCGACGGCGGGTTCAGCGCGACGGCGGTATCGGAGGCGAGCGGATCATACGGCACGACATAGGGGCCGAAGATCGCGGCGGCCAGGATCAGAATCAGCAGCGCGAAGGCGAAGCCCGTGACCTTGTTCTCGCCGAGCACATAGCGCGTCTGTTCGAGGATTGCGACCAGGCCCGAGGTGCGGGCGGGGCCGACGGGCTCGACCGCTGGTGCAACGGTGCTCATGATGTCCCCCAGAATCGTGATGCGGTCGAATCCGGTTGTTGCCACAAAGGAAGTGCGCCCCCTCTCCCGCTTGCGGGGGAGGGCTGGGGTGGGGGTGTCTCCTCATTGAGGCTCCCCAAGAGGAAAGAGCCCTCACCCGGCGCTACGCGCCGACCTCTCCCGCAAGCGGGAGAGGTGACCGTCCCCGCGGCTAGCTTAATCCCACCAAACCTCATGCGCTATCCCTCCAGCCTGACGCGCGGATCGATCACGCCGTACAAAATGTCGATCACGAGATTGAGCAGCACGTACATGACGGCCATGGTCAGCACGAAGCCCTGCACCGGCGCGAAGTCGGACGAGATCAGCGCTTCCACCGCATAGGAGCCGATGCCAGGCCATGCGAACACTTTCTCCACCAGCACGTTGGCACCCAAGAGGAACGAGAACACCATGCTCAGCGTGGTGATGACCGGAAGCATGGCGTTGCGGAAGGCGTAGGTGACGATGACGGTCCCCGGCGACAGGCCGCTGGCGCGGGCCGTTCGCACGAACTCCGAAGCCAGCACCGCCAGCATCGAGGCGCGCGTCATGCGCGCGATCGGCGCCAGCGAGAAGATCGCGAGCGTCGTCGCGGGCAAGATCAGCTGGCTCAGCGCGGAGCGGAACGCCTCAATGTCGCGCGCGAGCAGCGTGTCGATCAGGTAGAAGCCGGTCACTGTCGGCGGCGCGCTGTAGAACACGTCGAGCCGGCCGAGCGGCGCCGGCGACCAGCCGAGACGGAAATAGAAGAGATAGACCAGCACGAGGCCGGTGACGAACACCGGCAGCGACACGCCGGCCGTGGTGGTGACGCGGCAGAGATGGTCGATCCACGATCCCGGCCGCGTTGCCGCCAGCACGCCGAGCGGAATGGCGATGGCGATCGAGACGAAGAGGCCGAGCAGCGTCAGCTCGGCGGACGCCGGCAGGCGGTTGCGGATCTCGGCCGCGACCGGCTGGCCGGTGGTCAGCGAGTTGCCGAAATCGCCATGAGCGAGATCGTTGGTGTAGCGGAAGAACTGCTCGATCAGCGGCCTGTCGAGGCCGAGCTTCTTGCGGATCTGTTCGACGGCTTCCTTGGTCGCGGCGGGGCCGGCGAAGTAGGCGGCGGGATCGCCTGGCAGCGCGCGCGTCAGCAGGAAGGTGACGATGACGACGCCGATCAGCGAGGGGATCGCGAACATCAACCGCTTGCCGATCATGGTCAGCATGCGGTGCTCCTGGGCGTGTTGCGCGCGCTGCTGGCCGCACACTCCACTGCGTTCCCTCCCCCCTTGTGGGGGAGGGCTAGGGAGGGGAGTGGCTCCGGGAGAGGTCGGAGTTTGTGGCTACCCCCCTCCCCGCCCCTCCCCCACAAGGGGGGAGGGAGTGAGAGAGCAGTGGCCACCTCACTCGGAAACGCAGCCAGAGTCGCGACCATATCGCGCGCGCCGACCATGCCCCCTCACCCCTTCGCCATCGCGCGGTAATCCAGGCGGCGGTGGAACCAGTACTGGTAGCCGCTGATGTTCTTCTGCATCGCGACGTTGACGAAGGGCTGGTACAGCGGGATGCGCGGAAGGTCGGAATAGGCGAGATCGACGAAGCCTTTTACGTCGGCCTCATAGGCTGCCTTGTCGCCGGTGGCTGCGGCCGTGCGCGCGCCGTCGATGAGCTTGTCCATCTCCGCCGACTTGTAGCTCATGGTGTTGAAGACGGAATTGTTGCCGTGATAGCACCAGTAGAAGAAGTATTCGGGGTAATCGAGCCAGCCCGAGAACACGTTGGTGAAAAGCGGCATCTCCTTCTTGTTCAATTCGGTGCGCCAGTTGGCGCCGGGCACCTTGTTGATGGTGGTCTTGATGCCGAGCTGGGCGAGGCTCTCCTGCACCAGCACGCAGAGCGGCTCGTTGACGCCGGCGAAGTTGAGATCGAATGAGATCGTGGTCTCGAAACCGTTGGCGTAGCCGGCTTCGCTGAGCAGCGCCTTCGCCTTGTCCATGTCGGTGTTGAATTTGTGCGGCTGCGGCCAGGCGACTTCGGTCGGCTTGTCCTTGGGCGCGCCGAACATGGGAT
The DNA here is from genome assembly GCF_023073795.1 of Bradyrhizobium sp. 159. NCBI lineage: Bacteria > Pseudomonadati > Pseudomonadota > Alphaproteobacteria > Hyphomicrobiales > Nitrobacteraceae > Bradyrhizobium > Bradyrhizobium sp. 159. The sequence goes on from NZ_JADPKE010000068.1 coordinate 115,810, forward strand.
TGCCGAGCCCGAACAGCACCGCTTCCATGATCTTCTGGTACGGCAATGCAAAGGCGATGGCCTGCCGCACCTTGGGATTGTCGAACGGCGGCTTGGTGACGTTCATGCCGATATACTGGATGCCGTTGGAGAACGGCAGCGATACAACGTTGAGCTTGCCGTTCGCCTTCATCTCCTGAAAATCCCTGAACGGCAGCTCATAGGAGATGTCGGCATCGCCGCGCTCGAGCAGGGCCCGGCGGTTGCCGGCCTGCGGCACCATGCGCCAGATCACGCGCTTGATCTTGGGCAAGGGACCGCCGACCCAATCCTCGTTGCGCTCCATGATGACCTCGGTGCCGGCCGTCCACTTCGTCACCTTGTAGGCGCCGGAGCCCGCGGTCTGCTGCTTGGTGAATTCGAGGCCCCAAGGGTCCTTCTCGCTGGCGTTCTTCTTCACCAACTCGGAATTGACGATGCAGGGCACGATGACCGCGAGATCGGGAATCGTCAGCTTGTCCTTCTTCAGGAAATCGACGCGCACCGTATGGTCGTCGATGACGACGAACTGCTCCGGCTTGGTCAGCGAGCCCGCGCTCATCTGGAAGGTCGGGAAGCCGCCGACGCTGACGGCGCGGTCGAGCGACCATTTCACGTCCTTGGCGGTGACCGGCGCCCCGTCGTGGAATTTGGCGTTCTTCTTCAGCTTGAAGGTGACCGACATGTCGTCGATCTTGAAGTCCTCGGCGAGCTCGCCCTTGAACTTGTCGCGGTCGTAATAAGGCACGCCGCCGGGACCGCTCTTCATCTCGTGGCTGATCAGGCGGTCGTAGCAATTCCAGGACACCTCATAGCCGGGCACGTTGGTGCCGACGCCGTGGATGTCGAGATTGTTGGGGCCGCCCTCGGAGACGATCAGCAGCGTCTCGGAGCGCGCATCGGCTTCGGCCGAGGAGATCATCGAGGGCATGGCCGGGAGCGCCGCGCCAGCGGCCAATCCGGAAACGGACTTGAGGAAATCGCGGCGCTTCATGAAATCGCTCCAACACAAAGTTTTTGGTTGGAGCCGGATTCGCAAGGTTCGTGCCAAGGCTTAATGGAGGCTTAGCCTGATCCTAAGACATTGGTATTCCACGAAAATGAAGGCAGGAGGCCTTTCACAGCCGATGCGGCACGCTCCTCTTCTGCATACAAGGACAGGAAATTGCCTAAATATTAAGCCGGAGCGCAGAGGCCCATTCAGAGGCGATAGCAGAATCCCTTGAGCAGGTAGCGTGGCGACCTGCTGAAGCGATGAGGATTGGCCGTCATTCCAGGGCGATGCGCAGCATCGAGCCCGGAATCCATCCAGCCGCAGAATGCGCGGGACAATGATTCCGGGCTTGCCGCTCCGCAGCGCCCCGGACTGTGGGGCGGGATCACCCAGGCCAGATCAGCTCCTGCAATTCGACCAGATCATTCGCCCTCTCCTGCCAGCCTTCGACACAGATGTGGCTGTTGAGGTCGCTGGCCCGGTGCAGCAGCATCAGCGCCATCAGGCGCCGCTTGAGCGCGAAGTCGAGCTTTGCATAGCCAAAGCCGTCGAGCAGGCTGCGCACCCTGCCCGGCCGTCCCGCCGCCATGAAAGCGCTGGGCCCGAGCAAATCGTAATCGCGCCACCCCGTCAGGACGTCGCCGAAGTCAAACAGGCCGGCGAGCGACCATTGGCCGTCATCACAGGCGAGCAGAAAATTCTCCGGAATGTATTCGCCGATCAGGATCACCGGCGGCGCATCCATTGGAATGAGTTTTGCCGCATCGCGCAGGAGATCGTCGAGGCCGGCGAGGAATTTCGGCGCGAGACCGAGGCGCGTGTGCCGCGCCTTACAGCCCTGCATCTGGGCGTGCATGAACGCGTCCCAGCGCGGCTCGATGGACGCGAGCTCCCCTAGCGGAACGCGCTGCACGGAGGCGATGATCTCTCCGATCTGGCGCAGCAGACGCTCCTTCTGCCGCTCCGGCAGTGAGGGCCAGACCTCCGAGCCCAGCGTGCCGGCAAGCCGCGTGATGACGAGATAGGGCCAGCCGTCGCGCATCCCGTCCGCGACGATCTCGGGGATCGGCAGGTGCAGACGGCCGGCGAGCTGCGTCAGCGAGGCGCGCTCCGAGGCGAACTGCGCTGCGAGCAGCGGCGGGAAGATCTTCAGGATCAGCGTGTCGCCGAGGCCGACCACGAGATTGGTGCCGGTCGCAAATACCTGCGGCGAGCCGGCATCGAGGCCGTGGCTGCGGGCGATGTCGAGCGCGATCGGCAGCCATTGCGCGGACGCGGAGCGGAAGGCGCGGAAGCTTGCGGCATCGGTGAGGTGAGGCAGCTGTTGCGACGGACCTTTGGTCATCCGCATTCACTCAGCAAGAGAAGCTTGATTGACTCAGTGCAAACCGAGCAGGCGGTGCACCTCTCCCGCTTGCGGGAGAGGTCGACGCGAAGCGTCGGGTGAGGGTTTTCTCCTCTAGGGGATTGTCCCGTTGCGGAGACAACCCTCTCCCCTGCCCTCCCCCGCAGGCGGGGGAGGGAGCGCACCTTCTTTGCGACGGCACCGAGGTGCCTACCGCTCCGGGCTGGCACGCTCGAACTGGCGCAAGAGCTTGTTACCGCGCTCGACTGCCGAATCCAGCGCGGCTTGCGCGCTCTTGTGGCCGGAGAAAGCCTGCTCCAGCTCGTCCTCGATCACGCCGCGGATCAGAATGAAGGAGCCAAGCCGGACGCCCTTGGAGTTCTCCGTCGGCGGATGCAGCGTGATCTGCTCGAACGAGATCGCCGAGCCGGGATTGCGCTCGTAGAATCCCTGCGCCCGCGTCAGCTCGAAGGCGGCGCGGGTGATCGGCAGATAGCCGGTGTTCTGATGCCAGGCGGCCTGCACGCCGGGCTGCGACAGATAGGCGAAGAACCGCGCCACGCCCTTGTATTCCTCGCGCGGCCGGTCGCGCAGCACCCAGAGCGTGGCACCGCCGATGATCGAATTCTGCGGCGCGCCGTTCACGTCGGGCCAGTACGGCATCATGCCGTAGCCGATCTCGAACTTCGAATTCGCCTTGATGTCGGCCCGCGTTGCCGAGGAGCCGATGAAGATGCCGCATTCGCCGTTCTGGAAACGCGGCTCGGCCGCTTGTCCGCGGCCGCTGTAGTCGAACAGCTTGGTCTTCCGCCACTCGCTGAGCACTGCGATGTGATGCACGAGAGACGGATTGTTGATGGTCAATTCCGCATCCAGCCCGGCAAAGCCGTTCGCCCGCGTCGCCAGCGGCAGATTGTGAAAGGCGGAGAAATTCTCGACATGGATCCAGGACGGCCAGGACGTGGTGAAGCCGCAAGGAGCACCGCGCTCGCGCAGGCGCTTTGCAGCTAGTCCCAATTCCGGCCAGGTCTTCGGCGGCGTTTCCGGATCGAGGCCCGCATCCCGGAACATGGTCTTGTTGTAGTAGAGGATCGGCGTCGAAGAATTGAACGGGAATGACAACAGATTGCCGGCTGCATCGGTGTAATAGCCGGAGACGGCGGGGAGGTAATCGCTCAGCGAGAACGGCTCGCCCTGGTCCCGCATCAGGCTGAACACCGGATAGATCGCGCCCTTCGCTGCGGTCATGGTGGCGGTGGCGACCTCATTGACCTGGACGATCGCGGGCTGGCTGCGCGAGCGGAAGGCGAAGATCGCCGCCGTCACCGTTTCGGTGTAATTGCCCTTGTACGCAGGCACGATCCGGTAATCGGATTGCGAAGCGTTGAAGTCAGCGGCAAGCTTGTCGAGCTGCCGGCCGAGCTCGCCGGACATCGCGTGCCACAGCGCGATGTCCGTGGCGGCACGCACCGGAGTGGCCCAGGCGACAGCCGCAAAGACGGCGGCGACCTGCAAAAAGCGCAATGCTGAAATCACGATGGCTCTTCCCGGCGCGCGCGACAAAAGGCGGCTGCCCTGCTTAAGGCGCGGCATTGGCAGTTTCAACCGGGAATGCGCGGCGGCCGCGCCGCACAATCGGCCCACCGCCCGGAGCGGGATGGCCTTCCCTTTACCATCTGCTAGATTGCGTTGAACCTTTTCCTTCCGCCACAGACTGCACCACTGAGGGGTTGAGTGTGCCAGTGCTGAGCCGTGCCGAACTCTCGCGGACCGGGGTGATCTTCGTCGCGCTTCTGCTTGCCGTCTGTGCAACGGACGCCGTTGCGCGCGAATTTCGCGCCGCCGATACCCAGACCGAGGATTACCCGACCGTCCAGGCGCTGCGCTACATGGGGACGCTGATCGCCGAGCGCACCGGCGGCCGGCACGAGATCAAGGTGTTCCACTCCCGCCAGCTCGGTGAGGAAAAGGAGACCATCGAGCAGACCCGCGCTGGCGCGATCGACCTCAACCGGACCAACGTGGCGCTGATCGGCAATTTCGTTCCGGCGATGAATGTGCTGGCCATGCCGTTCCTGTTTCGGTCCATCGAGCACATGCAGAAGGTGCTGGACGGGCCGATCGGCAGCGAGATCCTCGGCAGCTTCGAGCCCTATGGGTTCGTCGGGCTCGCCTTCTACGATTCCGGCGCGCGGTCGATCTACAACGCTCTCCGCCCGGTCCGAAGCGTCGCCGATCTCAAGGGAATGCGGATCCGGGTACAGCAGTCGGAGTTGATGAGCCAGATGATGCGCGCGCTCGGCGCCGAAGCGGTCGAGCTGCCTTACGGGCAGGTGCTCACCGGGCTTGCCAACCACCTGATCGACGGCGCCGAAAACAACTGGCCATCCTTCGTGACGACAGACCATTACAAACACGCCGGCCATTACACGCTCACCGAGCACACGATGAGCCCGGAAGTGCTGGTGATCTCGCTGAAGGCCTGGAAGAGCCTCTCGGCGGAGGAGCAGGTGATCTTCAGGGAGGCCGCGCAGCGCTCTGGCCGCTTCATGCGCGAGAAATGGCGCGATCTCGAGGAGCAGTCGCAGCGCAAGGCCCAGGACGCGGGCGTCACGGTCATCAAGGACGTCGACCGCAAGCCGTTCGAGGAGGCGATGGCCCCAATCTATGCCAAGGCTGGGCGTGATCCGGCCGCGGCCGCGCTGATCGAACGCATTCGCAAGGTGGAGTAGAGCTTCTTGGCTGGGCTCGGACACAGCGAGACCGCAGAGAGGCCGCCCGGCCCGCTCGGACGGGTGCGCGCGCGCATCGTCGCCGCGCTCCGGGCGGTGCCGATCCGCTGGCGCATCCTGTCAATCGCGGCGCTGAACTCCGCCGTGGTGGTGGTGCTGGTCGCGATGATCTGGAACGGCGTGCAAGTGCTGGGCTCGGCCTGGGACGACGTGCGCCAGGTGCGCGAGTCCGACCGGATCCTGGCGCTGCTCGAAAGCGAGACCGGGCGGCTGCAAAACCTGATCCACCGCTACATCAACCAGCCGAGCCCGGACCTGTTCGCCGAGATCCTGCTGCTGCGCGAGGCGGTGCTGGGCACGCTGACGGGCCGCGCCACCAAGGACCCGATGCTGTCAGGCTCGGTCGAGGAGCTCGAGCGCACCACCGACCGCTTCCTCAACGGCTTTGGCGAGCTGCGCAGCGTGCAAGCCACCATCGCCAAGACCTATGAGGAGCAGGTGCAGGGTCCGGCCAGGGACATGGCCGGGCTCTATTCCATCATCGAAGGCGCCACCGGCCATCGCGACGCGCTGATCTGGCCCTCGCTCGGAAAATCCCGCGAGGCTTTCACCGCGATGCTGGTCGCGGCCAATTCGTACTATCTGTCGCTGTCGTCAGGCGCGGCCGACGACGCGCGGCGCAACACCGAGACGATCGAGAAGACCATCCCGGTCATGATCGACCTCGCCGACAACGACCTCCAGCGCATGGCCTTGCGGCGGCTCGCGGACCGCACCGCGTCCTTGCGCGAGGGCTTTGCAAAACTGTCCGAGCAGCTGGCGAGCCGCACCGAGCTGTTGCGCAACACCATCGACGCCAGCCAAGCCGAGGCGATCGGCGCCATCGACGACCTCTCGACCAAGATGCGCCACCGCGAGCAGAAGGCGCAGGAGACTTTCGACCGCACGCTGGCCGACATCTCTCGCCGCGTACTCTCCGTTGCGGTGATCTTCCTCGGCATCATCCTCGCCGCCGGCGTCTTGATCGCGCTGTCGATCCGCCTGCCGCTCCAGCAGCTCATGACGGCGATGCGCGCGATCACGCTCGGCGACCTCGGCCGCGAGGTGCAGGGCACCAAGGCACGCGACGAGGTCGGCGCGATGGCGCGCGCCGTGGAAGTGTTCCGCGAGAACGCCATCGCCAAGCGCCAGACCGAGGACGAGCTGCGCGCGTCGAAGGAAAAAGCCGAGAGTGCGCTGCTCGAGCTCAACACCGCACAGCAGAATCTGATCGACGCCGAGCGCCTCGCCGCGCTCGGCGGCTTGGTTGCCGGCGTCGCCCACGAGGTCAACAATCCGATCGGCATCAGCCTGACGGTCGCTTCGAGCTTTGCCCGGCGAAGCGAGATCTTCGAGGCGCAGCTCAAGGGCGATGGGGGCCTGCGCCGCTCGCAGCTGGAAGAATTCGTGCAGTCCTCGCGCGAGGCCTCGCAGCAGCTGGTTGCCAACCTCCAGCGCGCCGGCGAGCTGATCCAGTCGTTCAAGCAGGTCGCGGTCGACCGCTCCCATGCCGAGCGTCGGCAGTTCTCGCTCAGCGAGGCCACCGAGCAGATCATCGCCAGCTTGCGCCCGGTGCTGAAGCGCTCGCCGATCACGCTTCAGGTCGACGTGCCCGAAGGGCTCCTGCTCGACGGCTATCCCGGCTCCTACGGCCAGATTCTGACCAACCTGTTCCTCAATGCCGCCAACCACGCCTTCGCCGACGGACGTGCCGGCACCATCATCATCTCGGCGCGGCCGCGCGGGACCGACGACATCGAGATCAGCTTCACCGATGACGGCGCCGGCATGACCCCCGACGTGCAGCGCCAGGCCTTTGACCCTTTCTTTACCACCCGGCGCAATGAAGGCGGCACGGGACTTGGCCTCCATATCGTCTATAACCTCGTCACCCAGCAGCTCGGCGGCCGCATGATGCTGGAATCCAAGCTGGGACAAGGCACTACATTTCGCATTATCATGCCGCGCATTGCCAAGGGCGGCGCGCAAAGCACAGAAAGTGACGGGACTTCTCAATGGCCGAACAGGACGATGTCCTCCACCTGATCGACGACACCGGTACCGCGTCGGAGGATGCCAACACCCGGAAATGGAAGATCGCCGTCATCGACGACGATCCGGCCGTGCATGACGGCACCCGTTTCGCGCTGTCCGACTACAGCCTCAACGGCCAGCGCCTGGAGATCCTGTCGGCCTATTCCGCGGCAGAAGGTCGCAAGCTGATGGCCGAGCACGGCGACATCGCCGCCGTGCTGCTCGACGTCATCATGGAGACCGACGTCGCAGGCCTCGAGCTCGTCGAATTCATCCGCAACGAGATCAAGAACGAGACTGTCCGCATCATCCTGCGCACCGGGCAGCCCGGCCAGGCGCCCGAGCGGCGGGTGATCGTGCAGTACGACATCAACGACTACAAGGCCAAGACCGAGCTCACCGCCGACAAGCTGTTTACCTCGCTGACCGCGGCGCTGCGCTCCTATCAGCAGCTCGAGCGCATGGTGCAGACGCGGCGCGGGCTCGAGATCATCATCGACGCCGCCTCGACGCTGTACGACTTCAAGTCGATGCAGCGGCTCGCCGAGGGCGTGCTGACCCAGCTCGCCTCGCTGCTCAACGTCGACTGCGCCGGCATCCTGGTCTTGCGCGACAATGGCGGCATCGACCCCGAGCTCTCGGTGCTCGCCGGCAGCGGCTGCTACAGCCGCTTCATCGGCAGCACGACATCGAAGGCGCTTGATCCCGATCTGCGCGAGATGGTGGAAGCCGCGTTCCAGCGCCGCAAGAACGAATTCGCCGACCACCGCAGCGTGATCTACTTGCGCACCGGCAGCGGCCGCGAGGTGGTGGTGCTGCTCCAGGCCGAGCGCGAACTGTCCGAGACCGACCGTTCGCTGGTCGAGATCTTCTCCAGCCGGCTCTCGATCGCCTTCGACAATGTGATCCTCTATCAGCAGCTTCAGGACGCCAACACGCAGCTGGAGGATCGCGTCGCCCAGCGCACCCGCGCGCTGATGCAGGCCAACCGCCGCCTGTCCGCGCAATGGCTGCGGCTCCAGCGCGCCAACGGCTTCAAGAACGAGATTTTGGGCACCGTCGCGCACGATCTGAAGAATCCGCTCGGCGTCATCCTCGGCCGCACCGAGATGCTGAAGGAGCTGATCTCGACCGGCGCATCGGAAAGCGGCGTGGTTGCTCAGGTCGATCACATCCGTGATGCCACCAAGCGGCTGACCACGATGGTCGATCACCTGATTTCGGACGCGATGGCCGATGCTTTCGACATCACCATCCGCCGCGAGCCGGTCGACGTCGCGGCCCTGGTCAAGGAGGTCGCCGATGCCAACCAGCCGCTCGCCGTCAACAAGCAGCAGACGATCAGCGTCGCCGCGCCGCCCAACATCGTCACCATGTGCGATACCGACCGCATCCGCGAGGCGATCGACAACCTCATCAGCAACGCCATCAAATACTCGCCGATCGGCGGCAAGATCACCGTCGCCGTGACCCATGAGGGTACCGAAACCACCGTCCGGGTCAGCGACGAGGGTGCCGGCCTGTCGCCGGAGGATCTCGGCCGCTTGTTCGGTCGGTTCCAGCGCCTGTCCGCAAAGCCGACCGCCGGCGAGAGCTCGACGGGGCTTGGGTTGTCCATCGTCAAGCGCATTATCGACATGCATGGCGGCGAGGTGACCGCCAACAGCGACGGCCCTGGCAAGGGCTCGACCTTCACCATCACCCTCCCCGCGACCGAAATGCCGTGATCTCAAGACCATGACCCAAAGCCAGCACATCATGATCGTCGACGACGAGGCCCCGGCCCGGGAGATGGTCGGCGATTACCTCAAGATGCACGGCTTCACCGTGACGCTGTGCGACGGCGGCAAGTCCTTGCGCGCCGCGATCCAGGGCAGCATGCCCGACCTCGTCGTACTCGACCTCAACATGCCCGAGGAAGACGGGCTCTCGATCATCCGCGATCTCAAGAGCCGCATCAACGTGCCCGTGATCATGCTGACGGCGACCGCGAGCCCGATCGACCGCGTCGTCGGGCTCGAGCTCGGCGCCGATGATTACGTGGCAAAACCGTGCGAGCTGCGCGAGCTGATGGCGCGCATCCGTTCGGTGCTGCGGCGAAGCGGGCCGGCCAAGGCTGCCGCGCCGGACGCCGCGGCCGCAAAGTCCGACAAGGACCAATTGGTGCGCTTCGGCACCAAATGGCTCGATCTCGAAGCGCAGGCCTTGCGCGACGACGAGGGCAACGAGCATCCGCTGACCGCCTCCGAGTTCGGGCTGCTCAAAGTGTTCGCGGCCAATCCGAAACGCGTGCTGTCGCGCGAGCGCCTGCTGGAGCTCGCCAACGCGCGCGACGCCGAGGCCTTCGACCGCGCGGTCGACCTGCGCATCATGCGCATCCGCCGCAAGATCGAGCCCGACCCGGCAAAACCCGCCGTGATCCGCACCATCCGCGGCGGCGGCTATCTGTTCTCGCCGGCCGGCGAGAAGGCGTAAATCGCGCGGCAAATAAAGTTGTCGTCCCGGACAAGCGCGCCCTTAGGCGCGAAGCGAACCCGGGACGACAGGAGAGTGTTTGGCGCACCAAACGCAAGGGCCGGAAATCCGTTCCCGGCGCGTACGCCCGGCTTTACCCCCCTATCCCGTATTTTCCGCACATTGAAATTCCACGATTTTTTGCCCCGAATGTTTCGTCGCACCCCTTCCGAAGAAACAATTTGGCGGCGCACGAAACCATTTTCTCCTTTTCGTGCAGACGTCCCGAAACGTTGGCTCATTAACACTCCGGCTTAAGGAAACGCCGCTCGGTTGCGGCGCTACGGGGAGCTAAGTCCATGCCGAACGTCATTGCCATCAACGCCCAAGCCAGCCACAGCATCATTGCCGTTCAGGCGACTTCGGACGATATGCTTCTCGAAAGCATCGCCGACGGCAACCGGACGGCCATGCACATGCTGTACTGCCGCCATAACGTTCGGGTGTACCGCTTCATCCTTCGCATCGTGCGCGATGCCACCACGGCGGAAGATCTGGTCAGTCAGGTGTTTCTGGACGTGTGGCGGACCGCAGGCCAGTTCCAAGGCCGCTCGCAGGTCTCGACCTGGCTGCTCTCGATCGCCCGCTTCAAGGCGCTGACCGCGATGCGCCAGCGGCGCTTCGAGGACATCGACCAGGAGGACGTGCGCCAGATCCCCGACGATGCCGAGACGCCCGAGACCTCGCTCGATCGCAACGATACCAGCGCCATCCTCCGCGCCTGCGTGCAGAAGCTGTCGCCCGCCCACCGCGAGATCATCAATCTCGTCTACTACCACGAGAAGTCGGTGGAGGAGGTCGGCCAGATCATCGGCATCCCGCAGAGCACGGTGAAGACGCGGATGTTCTACGCCCGCAAACAACTGGCCGATTTGCTTAAGGGCGCCGGCGTGGATCGTTTCGCCGCCTAAGCTCAATGGATTCAATGGGATAGGACCGCTCCTTTGGCCCCATCCCCGGACACGGAAGTGTTACCGCCGACGAAACAATTGAAACAAAGCACAACATCAGGCGGAAAAACTTCCCTCCTATAAAACTCACATACGGTTTTGCTTAAACCTCCCAAGGACCTCCAGCGACCCGGACGGGATGCCCCCCTCCGGGTCGTTTTGTGTTTGGGGCTAGACTCGTGCCGCGCGCTCCCGCCTCTCCCGCTTGCGGGAGAGGGGGCGCACCGCCGTCGTGGTACGCAGCTCGCTCGTCACGAAGGCGTGACGCTGCGTAACGTCTGACACATCCATCCCGAACAGCCCTCGTGACCTCATGCACGAGTGGCTCCATGCTCGAACTTCTCTTCGCCGTCCTTGCCGGAATCCTGACTATCGCCGCGCCGTGCACGCTGCCGATGCTGCCGATCCTGCTCGGCGCCTCGATCGGGCGCGCGGGGCACTTGCGCCCCGCCATGATCGCGCTCGGCTTCGTCATGTCGTTCTCGGCCACCGCGCTGCTGCTCGGAGCAATCACGCGGCTGTTCGATTTCGATCCGAACGTGTTGCGTGAGGCCGCGTCCATCCTGCTGCTCGGCTTCGGCCTGTTGATGCTGTGGCCGACGCCGTTCGAATGGCTGTCGATCCGGCTCAATGGCTGGCTCGATCTCGGCAGCTCTAGCGCCATCCAGCGCGAGGGCGCACTGGGTGGGCTCGTGCTCGGCACCACGCCCGGCCTGGTCTGGACGCCCTGCGCCGGTCCGGTGCTCGGCTCGATCCTGACGCTGGTTGCGACCTCCAAGAATCTGACCTGGGCCGGCACGCTGCTGGTCGCCTACGCCATCGGCGCGGCGATCCCGATGCTGGCCATCGCCTATGGCGGCCAGGCCGCCAGCACGCGGGTGCGCAGCCTCGCCCGCATCTCGCCGCGGCTGCAGCAGGGCTTTGGCATCGTTGTGACGCCTTCGCGGTTGCGGCCTATTTTCAATACGACACGCTGATCGTGGCGTGGCTTACCGGCTTCTATCCCACCGGCCAGATCGGCCTGTGATCATCGCGCATCTCAACCGGAGGACTCGTTCATGACTTTCAAACTGCTCGCTGTGGCCACCGCCCTGATCAGCATGACCATATCAGGCGCCGTCATCCCCGGCATCTGCGACGAGGCCGCACGCGCTGCGCCCGTCGTCACCGCGGCCGCGAGCCAGCAGACCGCGCCCGACTTCACCGGTATCAACACCTGGTTCAACTCGAAACCGCTGAGCATGGCCGAGCTGCGCGGCAAGGTCGTGCTGGTCGACTTCTGGACCTATGGCTGCGTCAACTGCGTCAACACGCTGCCGCACGTCACCGACCTCTACGCCAAGTACAAGGACAAAGGCCTTATCGTTGTCGGCGTGCACACGCCGGAATTCCCGTTCGAGCGTTCCGCCTCCAACGTGCAGGCTGCGCTGAAACGCCACGGCATCACCTATCCGGTGGCGCAGGACAACGATTCCAAGACCTGGAACGCCTACCGCAACCGATATTGGCCGGCGCAGTACATCATCGACCAGACCGGCAAGATCGTGTTCCAGCACGAAGGCGAAGGCAGCTACGACCAGACGGTGGCGCGGCTCCTGAACGTGAACAGCTGCCGCGCCGGCATCGCCCCGCCGGCTTCATCTGTCGTCCTTGTTGCTTGACTCCACGGAGCCGTCCGTGGAGTTTCGCAGCCCCGGAATCAGCCGCCCGCGATGGACGCGACCACCAGCACCGACATCCGCCTTCGTGAAGGCTCCTCGATCGCGCAGCGGCTGATCATGGCCGGCTCTGCGGCCGCGGTTGCGCTGTGCTTCACGCCGGGCCTGTTCACGCACGACGCACTGGAAGTGACCATCTCGGTGGCCGCTCTCCTCCTGGGCGCGGCATTCGTCTGCGGGATTATGCTGGCGCCGGCGGTGGTGTGGATCATCACACCGAACGAGATCCTGATCGGGCAACAGCGTCCTTTCGGAAAGCTCCGCACGCGGGTCGTCCCGAAGGACGACATCAGGGAATTGCAGGTTCCCGGCAGTAAGAGGGCGAAAGCCCGCTTCCAGCTGGCCTTCACGCTGGCCTCCGGGGAACGCCTAACGTCCCCACCGATCTCCGACGTCACGCATGTGCGCGATACCGTGGCCCAGATCGCCGCGCAATTCGGCGTTCCCAACGTCGAGGCACCTAGCAATCCACTCGATGCCAGCAATCCCGAGATGCATCTCGGCGAACCCCTCGAGCCGTTTTCCGCGCGCGACATCCGCATCGTGGCGTTGATCGCTGTCGCACTGTGCGCCGTTCCCTACGCCTACAAACTCTGGCGCGGACTGCCGCCCGGACCGATCGACATCATGCTGCTGCCGGTTGGCGCGATCGCCGCGTTCGCCGTGCACAGATACGCCAATCTCGTGACCGGCGCTTTCTGGATCATCCGGCAACGGGATATTCGCGTCGAACGCCTGTGGGGCGACGGCACGCCGCGCGCCGACCATATCGAGGGCGGCGACGTGAAGGCGATCACGGTCGAGCGCCGCGGCCGATCCGAGGACGAGCACTGCATCGTCGTGATCCGGTTGCACTCCGGGCGGCGCTTCCGCAGCCCCCGCATCGGCTCGCGGCTCGAGGCCCGCGCCGTGGGCGCCGAGATCGTCCGGCGGCTGGGGATCGCGGCGGAGAATAACCGGATTTAGCTCTCACCCTGCTTGCGACAGAGCGGTCGCATCTGGAGAGGAGCTGACAAATCGCCTGCGGCCATCCTTCCAGACGCCCGCCTCCGGCGGGCGCTCAGGATGAGGAACGGAGTCCGCGGCAGCAATTTGAGTGATGCCGCGATGCCTCTTAGCCTCATCCTGAAGAGGCGCGTGAGCGCCGTCTCGACGGACGAGGCGCGCGCTTAGGCCGCCGGGAAGTCCTATGCGATCCCCTTCTCCACACGCGGGGAAAGCGAGTGCGCCGACCTGCCGCGACAATATATGCTTTTCGCGCCATCCCCTGTTTGTGGCATTGCGCCGCCCGTCAAAAAACCAAAGCATTCTCGTGACATACTAGGGCGGCGCGCCATCAACTTGCCATGAACCTGCCCCTCAGGTTTGATGGTTCTGAAATGATTTGCGCTGTGGCAGCGGGGAGAGCTTTTACATGACGGATTTTCGTCGCCTGACCGGGATGTTTGTGGCTGCGATGGGCCTGATCCTGTCGGCTCCCCACGTCTTCGCGCAGCAGCCTGATCGCGGCGACGAGCCGGGCTTGATCGCCGATGACGGCTACCAGCTCGACCAGGAATGGCAGAAGCAGGTGGTCTACTTCCGCACCACCGAGGCGCCCGGTACCATCATCATCTCGACGGCCGAGCGGCACCTTTATCTGGTGCAGCCCGGCGGGCGCGCGATCCGCTACGGCATCGGCGTCGGCCGCGACGGTTTCCAGTGGCAGGGGCTGGTGAACATCACCAACAAGAAGGAATGGCCGGACTGGACGCCGCCGCCCGAGATGATCCAGCGCCAGCCCTATCTGCCGCGTTTCATGGCCGGCGGCCCTGGCAACCCGCTCGGCGCCCGCGCCATGTATCTGGGCACCACGGTCTACCGCATCCACGGCACCAACCGTCCGGATACGATCGGCACCAAGGTGTCCTCGGGTTGCTTCCGCCTGGTCAACAATGACGTCGCCGATCTCTACGATCGCGTCCCGGTCGGGACCAAGGTTGTCATCCGGCAGAAGCCTGAGCTCTGATCTTCCTCGCCTTAGCGAATATTCCTTTTCCCGATTTTTCGAGAGAGCAACATGATGCGCACTTTTCGAGGCGGCCTGCTGATCGGGCTCGCGGTCGCCGTGCTGGTCGCCGTTCTGGCCATCATCTATGAATTCTACGACACCCGCACCCTGAAGCGGACCGTGCGCCGTGGCGAGGTGCTGTGCGGCGTCAACAAGGGCCTGCCGGGCTTCTCGATCCCGGACGGCAAGGGCAATTGGACCGGCTTCGACGTCGATTTCTGCCGCGCGGTGGCCGCGGCGATCTTCAACGATCCGGGCAAGGCGAAGTTCGTCGCGCTCGATGCCAGCGAGCGCTTCAAGGAATTGCAGAGCCGGAAGGTGGACATCCTCTCCCGCAACTCGACCTGGAGCATGGCGCGCGAGCTCGACTACGACCTCTATTTCCCGGCCGTGGCCTATTATGACGGCGCAGGTTTCATGCTGCCGCGCTCGCGCAACAAGGAGACGTCGCTCGACCTGACCGGCAGCAAGGTCTGCGTCCAGTCCGGCACCACCACGGCACTCAATGTCGTCGATTACTTCCGTGCCAACAACATGAAGTATGACGAGGTGAAGTTCGACAAGCTCGACGACGTGGTGAAAGCCTACGACACCGGTAAGTGCGATACGCTGAGCGCCGACGTCTCCCAGCTCTATGCGCTCAGGCTGAACCTCTCAAAACCCGGCGACCACATGATCCTGCCGGACATGATCTCCAAGGAGCCGCTCGCCCCGGTCGTGCGCCAGCGCGACGACGACTGGATGATGATCGTGAAGTGGACGCTCTATGCGATGATCAACGCCGAGGAGTTGGGGGTGACCTCGGAGAACATCGACGAAGCCCTGAAGTCGAAGAAGCCGGAAGTGATGCGCCTCGTCGGCACCGAGGGCAATTACGGCGAGCAGCTCGGCCTCACCAAGGACTGGGCCGCCCGCATCATCCGCCATGTCGGCAATTACGGCGAGATGTACGACCGCAACATCGGCGAGAAGTCCAGGCTGAAGATCCCGCGCGGCATGAACCAGCTGTGGAATGCCGGTGGTGTGCAGTATGCACCGCCAATGAGGTAGGAGATCCCTCCGCCGTCATTACGAGCGAAGCGAAGCAATCCAGAATCTTTCCACGGACGCAGTCTGGATTGCTTCGTCGCAAGGGCTCCTCGCAATGACGAGCTTGGGGCAAGCGCTGTCACATTCTCAACTGTCGTCACCCGGCTTAGACCGGGCGATCCAGTATTACGAGATGTCAATCGTATCCGGAAAACCGCGGCGTACTGGATCGCCCGCCTTCGCGGGCGATGACACCGAGGGTGACGTGACGGTGCGCCTAATATCCCCGCGCCCGTGCCAGTTGCTCAGTGTGGTAATTGGCGTCGCCGAACAGTTCCTCGCAGACCCGTGCGCGCTTCATGAAGAAGCCGATGTCGAACTGGTCGGTCATGCCCATGCCGCCGTGCATCTGCACGCCTTCGTGCACCGCGCGCGTCGAGGTGGTGCCGGCGCGGGCCTTGGCGACCGCCACGGCTGAGGCTGCTTTGGCGACATCGGCATCCAGCGCCTGAAGCGCCTTCATGACGGCGGCGCGGGTGATCTCGATGTCGATGTAGAGTTCGGCGGCGCGGTGCTGGAGCGCCTGGAATTCGCCGATCAGCTTGCCGAATTGCTTGCGGCTCTTCAGGTACTCGACGGTGCGATTGAACACCTCATCGCTCAATCCCACCATTTCGGAGGCGACGGCGCCCCGGCCGATATCGAGCACGCCGGCGGCCTGATCGACCTCGCCGAGCACGCTGTCGGCATTGACCTCGACATTGGCGAATTCGACCCGCGCCGCATTGTGCGCATCGACCATGACGGTGCGTTCGACCGCGATCCCTTTCGCCTTGGAGTCGACCAGGAATAGCGTCAGGCCTTCACGCTCGCCGGCAGCACCCGCGGTGCGCGCGGCGACGATGAGGAGGTCGGCGACGTGCCCGTCGACGACCAGTGCCTTGGCGCCGGAGAGCTTGAAGCCGTTACCGGCGCGCACGGCCCGGAGGCTGGTCTGGAGCGGACGATGCTTTGCGCCTTCGTCGATGGCGAGCGCCGCAAGCAGAGAGCCGCTCGCGATTTTCGGCAAATATTCCGATTTCTGCGCGGCATTGCCGCCGCGATTGAGGGCCGAGGCCGCGACCACGCCGGTGGCGAGGAAGGGGGAAGGCATCAAGGTGCGGCCGATCTCCTCCATGACGACACCGGCCTCGACATAGCCGAGGCCAGAGCCGCCGAACTCTTCGGGGACCAGCAGGCCGGCAAACCCCATCTCGGCGAAGGAATGCCAAAGCTCCTTGGAGAAGCCGGTGGGATCCTTGCTGTCGCGCAAATGGCGCAGGTGCGACACCGGTGCCTTGTCGCTGATCAGCCCGCGCGCGGAGTCGCGGAGCATCGATTGTTCTTCGGTGAGGACGAGGGCCATGTGTCTAAGTCTCTAGTATCGCGCGGAATGAATTGTTGCTGTCATTCCGGGGCGATGCGCAGCATCGAACCCGGAATCTCGAGGTTCCGGGTTCGGTCCTGCGGACCGCCCCGGAACGACGGGACGTTACGCCCCCGGCAGATCCAGGATGCGCTTGGCGACGATGCCGAGCATGACCTCGGACGTGCCGCCCTCGATCGAGTTGGCCTTGGTGCGCAGCCAGGCGCGCGGGCGGGCGCCCTGCTTCGAGCGTTCGCTCTCCCATTCCAGCGCATCGACGCCGCCGGCCGACATCAGGATCTCGTAGCGCCGCTTGTTGAGCTCGGTGCCGTAATATTTCATCGCGGACGAGAACGCCGGATGCGCTTGGCCCGCCTTGGCGAGATCGACCGCGCGCTCGGCACAGGCGGCAAGCGCGGCTTCGTCGACGTCGAAGCGCGCGATCTGGCCACGCAGCATGGCATCATCGAGCCGCCCCAGCGCATCGGTGCCGACGGTGTCAGCCGCGATCTGGCCGAGTGGACGGCCGACGCCGCGCTCGCCCATGCCCGAGATCATCGCGCGCTCGTGCTGGAGCAGATACTTTGCGACATCCCAGCCGCGGTTGATCTGGCCGACCACGTGCGACTTCGGCACGCGGACGTTGTCAAAGAAGGTCTCGCAGAACGGCGAATAGCCGGAGATCAGGAGGATCGGCTTTGTGGAGACACCCTTCGAGGTCATGTCGAACAGGATGAAGCTGATGCCGTCGTGCTTCTTCGCGGTCGGATCGGTGCGGACCAAGCAGAAGATCCAGTCGGCGTAGTTGGCGTAGGACGTCCAGATCTTCTGACCGTTGATGATGAAGTCGTCGCCGTCGCTCTCGGCGCGGGTCTGGAGCGAGGCGAGATCGGAGCCGGCGTTCGGCTCGGAGTAACCCTGGCACCAGCGGATCTCGCCCGCGGCGATCTTCGGCAGATGCTCCTTCTTCTGGGCGTCGTTGCCGTATTTCAGCAGTGCCGGCCCGAGCATCCAGATGCCGAAGCTCGACAGCGGCGGGCGCGCGCCCATTTTTGCCATTTCGGCGCGCAGCACCTTGTGTTCGGCAGCACTCAAGCCGCCGCCGCCATACTCCTTCGGCCAGTCCGGCACTGTCCAGCCCTTGTCGCGCATGCGCTCGAACCAGACGCGCTGCGGCTCGGACGAGAATTTTGCGTTGCGCCCGCCCCAGAACACGTCGGCATCCGACGTCGCCGGCTTGCGCATCTCCGGCGGGCAATTGGCTTCAAGCCAGGCGCGCGTCTTGTTGCGGAATTGTTCGAGATCGGCGCTCTCAGTGTCGCTGGTCCTAGATTCAGCCATTGGTCGTTTCCATCAATCAAAATCGACTTGTTGGACGCGACTCTGGGCCATCGCACCGTGGAATTCAACCACTTCCGTGCCGCGCGCGCCGCGCTGCCTTCGGCTATAATCCGGGGCATGTCGGCTTGAAAACAAAGAGGAAACGAGGATGCGCCTGAAACTTCTTTCGCCTGGCGAAATGAACGAAAGCCAGCGCCAGACCTATGACGAATCCATTGCCGGCAAGCGCGGCAAGCCGCCGGCGCCGATGATGGCCTGGCTGAGCAGCCCCGAGATGGCGCGGCACGCCACGCGGCTTGGCGAGGTGCTCCGCTTCGACACCATATTTCCGGCAAGGCTTTCGGAGATCGCGATCCTGGTGACGGCACGGCACTGGACTGCGCATTACGAATGGTATGCGCATAAGCGCCTCGCGCTTGCCGGCGGCATGGATCCAAAAATCATCGAGGCGATCCGCGACCGCCGCACGCCTGAGTTCGACGATCCCCAGGGAAAGATGATCTACGACGTCGCGAAGTCGCTGCACGAAGGGCATGGCGTCGAGAAGGGTCTCTACGATGAGGCGGTCAAACTGCTCAGTGAACGCGGCGTCGTCGAGGTGATCGGGCTGTGCGGCTATTACACCATGGTGTCGATGACGCTGAACACGTTCGAATTCGGGTTGCCCGAGGGCGAAGTGTCGGAGCTGAGCTAGAGCGAGTGACCTTGGGCACGATCGCCGGACTTTGTTCACCTCTCCCCAGCGGGGAGAGGTCACCTCCGCCTGGGGCTGATACCGACACCATCAATTTCATCCCCGATTGGCTTCCCGTTTGGAAACAATGGGTTTCGGGATCGGCCCGTAGCGCGATCCCAAGGCAGGCCTTATGTGCATAGTGTGAACGGAGCACCAGCATGTCGCAAAGCCCAGCCATCGCCGCCGGCACCAGGATCGGCCACGTCCATCTCAAGGTCGCTGATCTCGATCGTGCGCTCGGCTTCTATTGCGGCGTGCTCGGCTTCGAGCTGATGCAGCGGATGGGCTCCGGCGCGGCCTTCATTTCGGCCGGCGGCTATCATCATCACATCGGCCTCAATACCTGGGAAAGCAAGGGTGGCTCGCCGCCGCCGCCAGGCACGACCGGGCTCTATCACACCGCGATTCTCTATCCGACGCGGCCGGCGCTGGCGGACGCGCTGCACCGGGTGCTGTCGGCGAGCATTGCGCTCGATGGCGCCAGCGACCATGGCGTCAGCGAAGCGCTTTACTTGCGCGACCCCGACCAGAATGGCGTCGAGCTCTATTGGGACAAGCCGAGGGAGCGATGGCCGTTCGGGCCCGATGGGAAGCTGGCGATGTTTACGAAGCGGTTGGATGTGGAAGCGCTGTTGCAGCAGCGGGAGGCGTGAGCTCCGCTCTCCCCTCGTCATTGCTGTCGATGTTCAATAATTCGCTGATTGGATCGCGGTGGTCTTGGTAGCGGCGAAGGCCTTGGGAGTTTGTCCTGCCAAGGCCTGATGGGGTCTGTGGTTGTTGTAGTATACGAGATAGTCGAACAGTTCGTTGGCGAAGTGGTCGAG
>NZ_JADPKE010000047.1:0-2458 GCF_023073795.1 Bradyrhizobium sp. 159
CCCGACGCTCGCATAGGGTCAGTAAGAGCAGTTCCGGCCAAGTCGCGACGGAGCTATTACAACGAAATACTGCCGGCCTTTTTCAACGGAATCGGCCCGTAGCTGCCCTCGCCCAACCATCCAACGACCGTCTGCTTTCAGGTGGAGAGCGGATGAGGGCCGTGAAGTCTCTTCGCTTCAGCATGTGACCCCAAACCCGAAGTCGGCCCTTGGGGAGTGGTGCGCTTGCGGAGGCGAAGATCGGTAACCTCGAGATAAACGATCTCTGAACTGCCCGTTCGGCCGGCGTTCATATCATCCCTTTAGGATCTCCACACAGTAGTGAACCCCAGCCGTAGTTTGCAGCCGTGGAACCGAATCACGCGCTCGATAATTTGCGCAGGGACATACTCACAATGGAGGAGACACAATGAAGAAGCTTCTCATTTCGGCTGCTGCCGCTGCAATCATGACCGGCGCTGCCTACGCCCAGACGGAATTTTATGTAGTGCAAGACACCTCCACGAAGAAATGCACGATCATGGACAAGAAGCCGACCACCACAACCGCCGTCATTGTTGGCGACGGCAAGGTGTTCAAGACACGCACTGAAGCTGAGACCGGGATGAAGACCATCAAGGTCTGCGCGCACTAAGGGAGCGGTGGCGAGAAGCGATGACTCCCACTCCGTCCGCTCCCATCGACAAGAGAGTGGCCGCCGAAGTGGCCCTCCTCTATTCACCGGAACATACCAACTGGAGGATCAGCCATGTTGAAAGGAATGCGCAAGTATGCATTCAGCGCCGCAGCGGCAACTGCGCTTTTTGTAATCCCGATCTCGGCCTTTTCCCAATCCTTTGAGATTGGACCGGGAGGCGTCCGAGGGTACGACCGTCGAGGCGGCGGGCAATGCGAGCAATTGCGGCTTGCCTGCGAAAACAAGGACGCGCTAGGGGAACGGGGCGAAGGAAATTGCCGCAGGTACCGGGAGACCTGCCAAAGACCAGTACGCAGGGATGTGTGCGCCGAATTGAGACAGGCCTGCCTCTACAAGAACGAGCTGGGCGAACAAGGCGCAGGAAATTGCCGCAGGTACCGCGAGACTTGTCGGGGGCGCCTGTAAAGGTCTCGCCAATTTTCAGGGTGGCGGAGTGGTCCGGCATCGCTTGGCACTGCCCCGCGCACTCGTCATCGCGAAGGCCGCCTCAGTTGGCGGCCTCGTTCATATCAGGCCACCCGCGCCATGTCGCCTACTGGCCCGAATGCGAAGTCTAAGCGCCAACTGCTTGTCGGGGTTGACCGGAAACGGCGATGCGCCCGCGAGCAATAGCCTTTGCGCTCGCGGCCGGTTGTTCAAGGACGTCCGACAAGCAATGGCAGCACGTCTGCACCGCCCGCCATGAGCGGATTCGACGGCTCGAAATGTTCCCGCAATTCTCGCTTCCGGACGAGTGAGCGCGCATCGAGAAACGCATCCTTCAGGCTGACGGCTTTCCGGAGCGCGACGTTGAAAAAAGCGTCGCCAAAATAGGTCCACTTGGCCTTGTCCTGGCAGCCGAACGACGAATGCTTGTCATCGGCCGCGGTGATGACCAGCACATCGGGAGTCGCCAGGCGCGGGATAAAAACCCCGGAATAACAAGCCGAGATCACCACCACCTTGTGTCGCACACCTGTCTTCGCGAGCATGTCGCGGAGATGAGATGGTGTGAGCGTTTGTGTGAGCCGCCCCGCCTTGATTGCAAGGCCATCAGGAGAGCCATGCGAGGTGAGAATCAAAAAAAAGAACATCTTTCTCGGCATCCAAGCGGTTGGCTGCCGTCTGCAACGACTTGGCCAGAGCTTCGATCGTTGCATTTCCCCCTTTCTTGGAATTGTACTCCACGTTGATCGGTCCCGTCTCGAAACGGCCGGCCACGACCTGAGCCGCGCCGGTCGCCTCGGATCTAAACACGCCTTGATCCCCGTACAGGCCAAAGGACACCACGCCAACCTTTCCAGCGTCCGCAATCGCATGTACCGGAGGAACCAACGACCAGATGGTCAGAAAAAAAACGACGAGCGGCGCGCCGAGCCGCCTGATCGAGGACCTGGAGGTCATCGCGAACCTCGTTTCGAGATCGCCGCTACAGAACTGCGGCTCAACACAAAATAGCGGAAATCCAGTGAATTTCCATCCTTCGGAATGGCACGTGCAAGGGTCCGGATACGGCCCATTGCATCCTTTGACGCGGTGTAGCTAGGAGTCCGTTCACAGGGACAGGCCGGGAGTTCGCGTCCGAGGGCCGGATCGTGGGTCGACCGCAAACTGCCCAGTTCAACAGCTAATTATCATTGCCAACGAAACCTGAGCCCCACGATGAGCCCTCGACGGATGGATGAAGGCTTTTACGGTCCCATCCTCGCCGAAGCGGGATGTCCGGGCACCTGGAAGCGCTTGCCTGTGTCCGTGATGTTACTGCCATCGACCTTCAGAATC
>NZ_JADPKE010000032.1:0-129933 GCF_023073795.1 Bradyrhizobium sp. 159
TCACTGGGACGAGAAGACGCAGCGGCAGGCCAAAAGCATCGCCAAACTGTTCGTCAAGTTCATGGTTCAGGATCAACGCATTCACGATCTGAACCTCGTGGGTCAGACGCAGGTCGGCAAGTTCGCCGATTTCCTCCGTCTCGAAATCTACAAGCACTACGGCAAATCGGTGCGGGACGAAGAGCGCACGATCGAAGAGCTGCGGGCGAAAGGACGATCGGTCGAGCCGAACAAGCGCGGCATCGGCGCCGATACCCTCAATCGGCACTGGACCTTCATCGGCCAGATCTTCGACTACGCGATTGCGCGAGGCTATGAGTGCCTTGAGGCGATCGACCTGACGAAGTTGCGCGCTAAGGGGCGCAACAAGAACACGCGGGCGCGCGACGAGAGGAAGAAGTTGCCGATCGAGCGCGCGACCTCGATCTTTCAAACGGCACCGTTCATCAACTGCGCCGGTTGGGACGATCTCGGCAAATGGGGCGAGGAGGGCGCCGCACGGGTGTTTCACTGCGCGTTGTATTTCGTTCCGATCCTCATCTACTACACCGGCGCGCGGCGCGAGGAGCTCTGTGGTGCGATGGCGGACGACGTCATCTTCGATCGTGAAGGCTGCAGATCCTACATTCACATCGCCGCCAATGAGCAGCGGCGCATTAAGAATCCGCAATCCAAGCGCAACATCCCGCTCCATCCGGAGCTGATCCGATTGGGCTTCCTCGACTATGTCCGCAAGATCAAGGCGCTCGGATACAAGCTGCTCTTCCCGGACCTCTACTCTCCCAGCAGCCGTTCACCGCTGGGCAATCGCTTTTACAAACTGTTCAAGCCCATCCTCCTCGCTGCCGAAATCACCGAGGAGGGGCTCGGCGCCCATGCCGTGCGGCATCTTTTTGGTGCGCAACTGAAGAAGAAACGGCTGACGAAGGAGGATCGTGCGGATCTCCTGGGGCACGGCGGCGACAGCGAAACCAGCGAGCGCTACTGCGAACCGCATGAGCTCGAAACGTTGTTCGAATTCATCATGAAGCTCGAAGTGATCACCGGCGGTCTCAAGCCGCACGCCATCAATCTCATTCCCTGGGTCGAGGCGAAGGAGGTCGCGCCGTTCTCTCAGCCGTCTCGATCGAAATCGGCTCTCAGTCGTGACTCGTCTTTACCGCGCTCCGCCGTTAGAGCACGGGAATCATAATCCTGGGGTCGGGGGTTCGAGTCCCTCCCTCGCTACCAACCTTTCCATGAATGAATTCAGACTCTTGCGCGTAATCGGCAAGGGCCTCTTTCTTGCCCGCAGCGGCCCGAAATCTCTCCTGTACCCACTTCTGTACCCAAGGATTCGCCGGCCGCCGTCGATACGAATTCCTACACCTGCGGTGCCGTGGATGCGGATTTCTCCACCTCGATGCGGATTTTTACACCTTGCGCTTCGGCAAGCGCCGGCCGCGCAGGAAGCCGCGCGACGCCTTGGCGTAGACGTCGGCGAGCTCGCGCTCGAGCATCGCGTTCGCGACGATCAGCGCGCGCACCGCGTCGACCGGATCTCCGCCGCACGCCTCGATCGCCTGGGCGACGGCGGCCTCCAACTCGGCGGCTTCATCGACGACGGGTTGTTGCTGCTCGACGGGCGCGGCCATGGCGAAGGATTCCTGATTGACGGAGAAACCATCTTGTTCTCTATTTGTTCTCTGGTCAAATGGAGTCTGAGTAGTGGCCGGAAGAAGGTGTGCGGAATGGCGGTTTCCGACCGCGAAGCAGCAGCGCGTGGAGGAGACGGCGCGCCGCCTTGCGGACGCGCAGCGGCGCCGCGTTTCCGTCGACGACGACGAGGCCTGGTGGCAGGCGGTGATCCGTGAAGCGGAGGAGCGCTAGACAGCGCCTTCCATGGCGCGCGCCATCGCTCGGAACACGTTTCCGTCGACGACAAACATCCACTCCATGTCGCGGCGGCTTGATCCTTTGATCTGCGGGTACGGCGGCGTGAGGTATCTGCAGGTCGACGGGCCAAGGAATGATGATGAAGCCCTGAGAGCAGATCAGTTCGGCGTACCTCTTGCCCCAGCCCTCGCGTCGGCGCCGGCGTTCGCGGCGGCGTGGCGGGCTGCGTCGAGCGTCAGGTCTTCGTCCGTGAAGTCGAGATCGCACTTCTTGCAGCGATAGACAGGAAGTCCGTTGCTGGCGTCGTGCAGAGAGGTCGTGTCGAACTCGTCGTGGTCGCAGAGACAGTCTTCGGTCATGATCAGACCCTGAAGTGCCAGTGGGGCAGTAGCGTGTAGGCGACGGTGTCGCCCATGGTCAGCGGCGGACCATCGTACGGAAACATGTCCAGCATGCGCTTCCTGGCTTCGATGATCGCCTTCCGGCGTTCGATGACGTCGTCGACCGTGCACGTCACGGCGTCGATCTCCGGCGCGGGCGGCGGCGTCATGGAGCTGCTGTCGAACAGGCGGCGGTCGGCGGGCATCAGGCGGTCTCTCCTTCTCCGTTGGGGCCGACCAGATAGAACCAGCCGTGTTCTTCCTCGCCATCCCAGGTCTCGTCGTACGACATCTCCAAGTCGGCGCCGCAGCTTCCACACTGGAAGGTCTCTCCCAGCTTCTGGAAATCGCCACCGCTATCGATGCCGGACGCCTTGCGGCAGATAGGACAGCTCAGTCCCTTCAGAGCCATCACCGCGCCCCCACCATCCGCTTGCCGGTCTCGCTCTTGAGCATCTTCGCCATCATCCAGCAGCTACCGGCCGTCGTGGCCGCGACGTAGACGATCGCGGCGGCGGCGATCAGGCCGTAGGTGCCGCTCTCGATCGCCTCCCAGACGCTCGAATAGATCAGGATCTGCGTCGCGAACCAGACGCCGTTGCTGGCGACCGACCACTTCGCGTGATGCGCCACGTCGCCGCTATTGCGCGAGCGGCTGACGGCGGTGAAGGCCGCGTTCTGGATGAAGGACACGGCCGCCAGGGCGGCGGAGCGCGCCGAAGGGTCGGCCTCCTTGAACTTCGGCGCCCACGCGCGAACTGCGTCCGTAATCTCGAACGGCTTGTCTTCCTCTTCCCAGCATCCCAGGCACATGTTTCCCTCCGTTTGAAACGCGGGCACCGTCCCCATACGGAAGACGGCGCCCGCGATTGGCCCCGACCTACCTGGTCGGCTTGGCCGTCACCTTGCGGTGCCGGCGGCGGACTCGACCCCGCGCTTCTCACCTGATCTCGGCCAGCGAGGAGGAATTGAACCTCACCACCGAGCGGAATCATCGCCGCCGCTCCGGCAAAGACGAAGCGCAAATCTGCTCGGGCCGTCGAAAATTTTTCGGAGGGCGCTGACGGAAGCCTGCAGTGAATGGGAAGCTAAGCCGTCATACGTATCCTACGGCGCCTGCCACTGGGTCTCGGTGAGCACCGCGACCCGCGCGCCGCCGAGCGCTTCGGAGACCGCGCGCTCGATCTGAGCCAACGTGTTCCGCATCATTCCTCGTCTTTGGACGACGATAACTAGCTGACCATTCACGACTTCTGAGTGAACGATTTTCACTGAATGCGCGTTCATTCGGTTTCGATCCCGTCGATGCCGATCTCGTCGCCGCGCTGCCGTCGAGATCCAGAAGGTCGACGCGGTCCGGCTGTACGGTCCGGACGCGATCTGGAAGGACGTCGGCCAGCGCCTGCTGGACAACACCTGCACGAACCGGACCGGCCGTCATGAGGAAGACGGCTGCTGGCCGCAATTAAGCACCACCCGACCCCCTTGTCCGGAGGCGACCGCAAGGCCCTCGCCAAAGAACTCGGTCGCGCTCGCGCCATGACTTCGATCCTTGCGGCGCAGTCCGCCGAGGCCCGGGCCAAGGGCGAGGCCTTGATCCGCCAAGCCGACAAGCTCCTGTGCGAATCTTGGAACGAGCGGATTTGGAGCGACGGCGAGCCGATCGACCCGTCGCCGACGATCGATCAGGCACTGAATGGTGGCTACCCATGGATCGAGATCGAGTGCTCCCGCTGCAGGACCAAGCGGGACGTCGACTTGGCCGCGCTGCGCCATCCGCCGACCACCTTCGTCCACGACTTGGCGAGCCGGCTCCGCTGCAGCAAGTGCGCCAAGGCCAATCGCCGACCTGCTGCCACGCTGCTACACTTGGCGCAGCGCCCACGCCAGGCCGCTCCGGAGACCTGACGATGTGCAATCTGTATTCGATCACCGCCAACCAGGCCGCGATCAGCGCGCTGTTTCGCGTCGTCAACCGCTACGTCGGCAACCTCGCGCCGATGCCCGGCGTCTTCCCGGACTACAAGGCGCCAATCATCCGGGCCGGCGCCGACGGCCGTGAGCTCGCGCTCGCCCGATGGGGCCATGCCATCGTCGTCGAAGGCGTTGATGGACGCGACGAAGAAGCGCGCCGAGAAACTGCAGGCCAAGGGCAAGCCGGTGGATTTCAAGGAATGCTACGGATGGAGCCGGACGGCGGCACGACGAACATCCGCAACGTGAAGAGCAAGCACTGGACGCGGTGGCTCGGTCCGGAGCACCGCTGCGTGGTGCCGTTCAACAGCTTCAGCGAATTCAACAAGGCCGAGGGCGGCGACATCTGGTTCGCGCTCGATGAGACCCGTCCGCTCGCCTGTTTTGCCGGCATCTGGGCCAACTGGACGTCGGTCCAAAAGGTCAAGGAAGGAGAGACCACGAACGACCTCTACGCGTTTCTGACGACGGAGCCGAACGCCGAAGTCGGCGCGATCCATCGAAGGCGATGCCGGTAATCCTGACGACGCCCGAAGAGGTCGAGACCTGGATGACCGCGCCCGTAGAGGAAGCCTTGAAGCTGCAGCGGCCGCTTCCGGACGGGGCCCTGCGGATCGTCGCGCGGGGAGTGAAGGAAGACGCCGCGCCGAGCGCCTAGCATTCTCCACAGGCCCGCGGAACAGGTGGACAAGCTCGAGCCCTGCCGATTGCGAATCCCTGACCCGTGCTAACCGCCCGGAACGAGCAGGTGGGCGGAAGGATTCGTCCGGGCAGGAGCTATCTCGATGCTGATGATCAAGGACCGACGGCCCGCGATCCGGACGCTACGCGGCTGGGCGATCGGCGTGCTGCAGGAGGCTGGTGCCATCCACGAATGCGAGGAGCACGGCTGGGCCAAGGATCGGGCCGATCCGCACGCACGCGAGCGCGCTATCGCTATCGCCCGTCAGGATCATCCGGAAGGAATCTCCGCCGCCGCAGCAGTGGCAGAAGTCCGCGACGTCCTCGACTCGATCGGCGACACCTGTCCCGAGTGCCCGCCTCCCCCGGCGGAATAGCGGCTGCGTCGTCTCCGCGCCGATCCGCGATCTTGCGCGACTCGGACATCCTCCGTAGCAACGGAGGCCAACCATAATTCATAAACACCGGGATCGGGCCGCCGCTTCTCAGGTCGCGGCTGGTGCGACTTGGCGGTCCCGCGCGCGGGGGAGGGGAGCGTGGCCAAAAAGCGGAATCTTTCCGACGCCGAGATCGGCATTGTGAAGGCGATGCTCCGCAGGGGGTGGCGGAACGACGTCATCCACTTCCATTTCAACAAGCCGGATCGCTTGATCAGCTCCGGACGCATCACCCAGATCAAGAAAGGAGTATACGGGGCTTCCGTCGAGGAAGCCCAGCCCGAAGAGCTTGAGGCCTTCCTCGCTGCCCGGCATGATGCGGATGCCAAGTCGCCTCCTGCCCCGTCCCCTATCGAGGTAAGGGTTCTTCGCTCTCTGTTCGTCCGCGACACCGGCACTTGGCGGCTGGTCGGCGGCGAGACCGACCGGATCGAGTGCAAGGCAGGTTTTCGCCTTCAGCCGGAGGACCGGTTCTCGAAGGCGCTCCGCGCGATCGCGGGTTTGGCCAACAACAAGGGCGGCTATCTCCTGTTCGGCATCACTGACGCGACCTACCAGGCGGACGGACTTTCGGACGACGTCTTCACGAAGTCGGACATCTCGCTTCTCAACAGAATCCTGGCGGGGGCGCTCGATCCCGTTCCTCACGTCACAAAGGGCCTCATCGAGCTCGGCGGCAAGCAGGTCGGTGTACTCTACGTGGAGAAGCACGATCATGGACCCGTCATCGCGATCAAGAACGTCGGCCAAGACGTCAAGGAAGGAGGAATCTATTTCCGGTACGTCGGAGAGACGCGCCTGATCAAGCCGGGAGAGCTCAGGCAGATCATCGCCGCGCGCGAACAACGGGCCATCGCCGAGTTCAGCGCCCGCATGAACCGCGTGGCCATCGGCAAGGAAGCCACTATCGATCTCGATACCGGAGAAGTGGCCGGTACCAGCGGCAAATTCCTCATCGACAAATCCCTCCTCCCGAGCATCCAGTTCGTGCGCGAGGGCGAGTTCGACGAGAAGAAGGGCGCCCCGGCGCTCAGACTCATTGGCGACGTCGAGCCGGTTTCGGAGGTGGAAAGGGAGCGAACGCGGATCATCCGCGAGAACGTGACCCCCGACGCGGTCGTCCGCAACTTCCTGCGGAATGAAAAGGTCGCGGAGCCGATGCAGTACATCCACTCCCAAGCTCATGCCCAGCGGAAGTGGTTTCCCGTCTGGTTCTACATCGATCAGACCCAGTCGACGACGGCCGATGTCGCGGAGGACCTGCGCAAGCAGGTTGCCACCTATCCATCATCCCGCGACGCGTTGGTCGACCGGCTCGCGGGAAAGGAATCGGCCTTTCGGCAATCAACCGGAAAGGCCGAAGCCCTACGGGCGAAACTGGCGCGAAGCGAAATCAAGGCGCCGACCGACATCGACGAGGACGTCGTTTTCGCGGGCGCGGTTCAAGCGCTGTCTGCGACTGTGAAGACGAAGGATCTCGAGAGTATCAGGACGATCCTCCTGGGATGTCTCGATCGAGCTCAAGGGAATGACTCTCGCAGCAGCAATCGTCGCGGAGCAATCTATCGGGCCGCATGCCGCCTCGACGAGTTGCTCTACTCGAAGAAAAAGTGATGGGCATCAAGCGGATTTTCGCGATTTCGCGGAGATCTTCTTCACCGGCGCCTCTTTGGCGGCCGCCTTCTTGCCTGCGATCGGCATCAGCATCTCTTCTGACCCGCAACGGCTTTCTTCGCCTTCTTGGCCGGCTTCTTCGCAGCCTTGCTCTCCGCCGCAGCGCCTCCGACGCTCTGCCGCAGCGCCTCCATCAGATCGACCACGTTCTCACCGCGGGGACGCTCCTTCGGCACGATCGGCTTGCCGGCCCGCTTCTGGTTGATCAGTTCGACCAGGGCGCTTTCGTACTGGTCCTCGAACTTGCCGGGCTCGAACGAGCCGGACTTCTGGTCCACGATGTGCCGGGCGAGATCCAGCATGTCCTCGGTGACTTTGACGTCCTGTATCTCGTCAAAATATTCCTTCGGATCCCGCACTTCGTACGGGTACCGCAGCAGCGTGCCCATGAGGCCCTTGTCCAGCGGCTCCATCGCGATGATGTGCTCGCGATTGGTCAGCACCAGGCGTCCGATCGCAACCTTGTCCATCTCCCGAATCGTGTCCCGGATTACCGCGAAGGCGTCATGGCTGACCTTGCCATCCGGACGCAGATAATAGGGGCGGATCAGATATCTCGGGTCGATGTCGCTGCGGTCGACGAACTCGTCGATCTCGATGGTCCGCGTCGATTCGAGGGCCACGTTCTCGAGCTCTTCCTTCGTCACCTCGATGAACGTGTCGGTGTCGACTTTGTAGCCCTTGACGATGTCCTCGTTGGGCACCTCGTCGCCGGTGTCCGCGTCGACCTTCAGGTACTTGATGCGGTGACCGGTGGACCGGTTGAGCTGGTTGAAGCTGATCTTCTCGGACTCGGACGTCGCCGGGTATAGCGCCACCGGGCAGGTGACCAGGGACAGCCGAAGAAAACCTTTCCAGTTGGCGCGGGGGGCCATGCACGCGGAACTCCAAAGCGAGCTAGTCGGATTCAAGACGAACGGGGCCTGCCGGTTCCGACATAGGCCTAGCCGACCAACAGGAAAATCGACCAACGGCCCGCAGCGCCCCCAGACACCTCCGAAAACGTCGTGAATCGCTTGTTTTATAGGTACCTCGTGGAGATTTTGACCGGTATCATGGATCCATGGACGCGCTGACCCAGCCCCTTAGAACCGCGCTGCTTCAGGATCCGGCAGATTTGGCTGAAATGGCGGACGCGCTGGCCCGCTCGCCCGACTACCGGGTCCTGCGGCGCCTGGTTGCCCGACCGACCTACATCCCGACTGCAGGACTGGAGGTCAGGACCGGCATTCTGCTCGACACCGAGACGACCGGCCTCGACCACGCCAAGGACGAGATCATCGAACTCGCAATGGTCAAATTCGACTACACGCTTGAGGGACGGATCGTCGGCGTCCGTGACACGTTCTCCGCCTTCAACGAGCCGAGCGCGCCGATCTCCGCGGAAGTGACGGCGCTCACAGGCATCACCGACGAAATGGTCGCGGGACACAAATTCGATGATGCCGCCGTCACGGCCTTCGTCGAAAGCGCAGTCATCACGATCGCGCACAACAGCGGCTTCGACAGAAAATTCGCCGAACGCTACTGGCCCGTGTTCGAGCACAAGGCCTGGGCTGCAGCATGAGTGAGGTCGACTGGCGCAAACACGGCTTCGCGGGCACCCAACTCGCCTACCTGCTGCACGGAGCCGGTTATTTCCACCAGGCCCACAGGGCCGTGGACGACTGCCACGCGTTGCTGGAGATACTGGACTTCACGCTGCCGCCGACAGGATCGTCGGCGCTCGCGGCCCTACTTGACACGGCACGCCGGAAGACCGTCCGCATCTGGGCGGAGCAGTCACCCTTCGAGCTGAAGGATTCCTTGAAACGGCGAGGTTATCGGTGGAGCGACGGCACGGACGGCCGTCCGAAAAGCTGGTACATCGACGTCTGCGAGACCGCGCTGGACGCCGAGCTCGCGTTCCTGAAGGCGGAGATCTACCTGCGCGACGTCGAGCTGCGCCTGCAGACGCTGACCGCCTTCACTCGCTTTTCTTGCAGGGCATGAAGCCGGCCACTGTACCGATAAGCGTCGGCCTTCGAAGTCACGTTCGCTGCAACTGAAAGTGAGGTGGACCTGACATACACGCCGACAACAAGGGCGGCTGCTGTGCTGAACTGCGATGCGGAAGTCAGTTGAAATTGTCCGTTGTGGGATCACTGCGGCACGCCATCGACTGCGAAGATACGAAAACGCCCAAACCTTTCGCCGACGGCACGGGCAGCAGTGTATTCCGACGAATGCCGCCACTTCATCATTTGTTCGACCGAGTCCCAGCGAACGAGAACGACACGTCCCTTCGGCGGATCTCCGTCGATTGAGACCCCACTGCCGCCCCCAAGATAGTGTCCTCCATATGTCTTGAGGCTCTCGCGCGCCAGAGGAGCGAATTCGTTGGCGAATGAGGCGGGATCGATCACCGTATTGTCTTATCATATAGACGGGGGGCTTCGACTGCGCATGAAGTGCGTGAACGCCAAAGCTTCCAATGCCGATCCCCGCTGTGAGCGCGGCGGCCACCGCCAATGAATCCTTCATGATACGTTCTCCTCGTCTCACGTCGTTTGGGCCCCGAGCATGATCGGCGTCGTCTGGATTAGCTTGAGCGATCTAACCATCTTCTCGACCGTGGCCTTGTATTTCCTGAAATGATCCGATGCGAGGTGAGCTTCGTAGGCGGCCCTGTTTCGATAGATCTCAAAGACCTTCACGTTCGTAGGATTGTCCTTCTCGGATACAGCGTACAGAACCAGGACGCCGGGCTCTTTGCGAATTGCCGCATCGATCTGCTCCTGCACCGCAGCCCTATATGCATCCAATTGGACGGGATCGACCTCGATCTCCGCCATCTGGACGTAACGTTCGTCGGCCTGCTGGGCGACGGCACCGCCGGCGAGCGTCGAGGCCAGTATGGATGCGCCGAGAACAAATAGGTGCTTTACAGTCATCGTCTCCTCCTCGAAGGACGCCTTTCTGAACTTCAATCCGTTTACGTCATAAGTCGACTTCGTTCGCGTCGCGCTCATGATCTTAATCGTCGCGCCGCGCCGTCTCTGACCTCGCATCGAGGCCCCTCGGCCAGAAGGTGGCATCCTCACGCTCTCCGCGGTCAGTGAGCAGTGAACCCGCCGTCCACCGGCAGACCGACGCCGATGACGAAACTCGCGGCCGGGCTGCACAGCCAGAGCACCGCCGCGGCGACTTCCTCAGGACGACCGAGGCGCCCGATCGACTGCTGCTTCATGATTTCGGCCATCGCCTCGGACTGACCGTGCAGCATGTCCGCGACCATCGGCGTGTCGATGGTCCCCGGACAAACAGCGTTGATCCGAATTCCACGGGGCGCATATTCCACGGCAGCGCTTTTGGTCATGCCGAGCACTGCATGCTTGGTCCCGTGATAGGCCGCCCGCTGAGGCAAGCCGACGAGCCCTCCGAGCGAGGAGCAATTCACGATCGCCCCCGAGCCCTGTTCGCGCATGATCCGGAGTTCATGCTTCATGCAAGTCCAGACGCCGCGCTGATTGACGGCGACCACCCGATCGAACTGTTCGATCGGCTCGTCCGCGGCGTCGGACGGGGGCACCTGGATCCCCGCGTTGTTGAACGCCATATCCAGCCGCCCGTATTCGGTAACCGCTCGGTCGACGGCCCCCGCGACCTGGGATTCGTCGGCGACATCACACTGCAATCCGATCGCCAAGCCTCCGCCGCGCACGATATGATCCGCTTCTTCTGCAGCCAAATCGCCGTTCAGATCGCAAAGGACGACGGAGGCACCGCCGTCGGCGAACATACGCGCGGTCGTCAGTCCCATGCCCATAGCAGCGCCTGTAACGAACGCGACCTGGCCCTTGAAATCGTAGCGGGGGTTCATCACGCTCTCCTCTCTTGCAGTCGGGCGGGCTCGAGCCCATCGCGGACAGTCAACGGATTCTTCCCAGGCCTAGGCGGTCAATTGCGATATTGCTCATCTGTGACTTTCTCCATCCAGTCGACGTTCTTGCCCCCGACGGATTCCTGGATCGCGATGTGCGTCATCGCCGTTGTCGGCGAGGCACCGTGCCAGTGCTTCAGTCCAGGCGGAAACCAGACCACGTCCCCTGGACGAATTTCTTCGACAGGTCCGCCCTCGCGCTGTACCCACCCGAGCCCCGCGGTCACGATCAGCGTCTGTCCAAGCGGATGCGTATGCCAGGCGGTGCGGGCGCCGGGTTCGAAGGTCACCTGGCCGGCGCCGACGCGGCCCGGATCCGGCGCCTGAAACAGAGGGTCGACGCGCACGTTCCCGGTAAACCAATCGCTTGAGCCCTTCTGGGAAGGACGGGATCCATTCCGTTTGATATCGATGTCCATTTTCGTGTCCTTGTGATCGGGGGCAGCCGCTGAGGTGCCAGCAGTCTTCATCGATGCGGCAATACCTGCGATGAGTAAGGCCCGGCGAGAGATCATTGCGCGCCCCCAGCTCAGTGCGGACGCTTTTCGATGACGTCCTTGATGACGGGCGCCGCGGAAAATGCGTTGGGCCAGCCGGCGTAGAACGCCAAGTGCCCAAGCACCTCGCCGGCCTCCTCCTTCGTCAGTCCGTTGTCCATCGCGCGGTTCAGATGGTAGGTGATCTGCGCGACCTGACCAGTCGCGATGAGAGCGCTGACGGTGACGAGGCTGCGGTCGCGCGGCGCGAGCGCCGGCCTTAGCCATAGATCGCGGAACAACGCGTCCGTCGTGTACTGGACAAGGCTCGGGGTGATCTGGCCGAACTGCTCTCCGACCCGCGTGGCCCGCTGCTTCTCGGCGGCTTCGTCCAGCGGGAGCTGCGGCCCCGAGGCTGGCGGGAGCTGATCGGCTCCGACGTTGCGCCCCTTGAACACCTCGCGCGCCGCCGGAATCGCGTCCATGGCATTCCCCCAGCCGGTATAGAAGGCCAGATGGGTAATGATTTCCGATATCTCCGACGGCTTCACGCCGTTGTCGAGAGCGAGGTTCAGATAGTACGGCATTTCGACGGTTTGGTCGCGGGCGATCAGCGCGGCAACGGTCACGATACCGCGGTCACGGCGGGATAGTCCCTGTCGCTTCCACAAATCTTCGACGACGAATTTCTGCGCATAAGCTT
The DNA here is from genome assembly GCF_023073795.1 of Bradyrhizobium sp. 159. Lineage (NCBI taxonomy): Bacteria > Pseudomonadati > Pseudomonadota > Alphaproteobacteria > Hyphomicrobiales > Nitrobacteraceae > Bradyrhizobium > Bradyrhizobium sp. 159. Next base: position 12,123 of record NZ_JADPKE010000032.1, read on the forward strand.
CGAGGGCCGGCGCGACCGCGCGGACGTCTTCGGGCTTGAGCATGGCATTGGCTCCTTGGTTAGACGGCTGCGCTCCGGCCGCGCCGGCGAACAAGCAGAGTGAGATCATGATCGCTGCGAGAGTTCTCATTGCGATGGTCCTTCCGGTGATGAGGGGTTCGCGATCAGCCACCAGGCGACGAACGAAGCGCATAGCACCGTGGCCGAACTGACGAGAAACAGGGCGTTCAGTCTCGCGCCCGCTGCGATCAGTCCGAGCGCGGGGCTGGCGAGGCCTTGGGCCAGATCGAGGAACGCTGTGTAGGCGCCCATGGCGAGACCCCGGCTCTGTGCCGGCACGCGACGGACCGCTTCGACGCCGAAGCCAGGATAGACCAGCGAGAAGCCGAAGCCCGTAAGCGCTGCGCCGGCGAGCGCCATCTCGGGGCGGACGGCAAGCCAGATCAGCGCCTGGCCGAGGGCTTCGATCGCCGCGCAGACCAGCGCGATCTTCGCGCCGCCGATCTTATCGGCGAGATGACTGAAGAACACTCGCGCCATGATGAAGGCGACCGCGTAGGCCGTGTAGGCGGACCACCCGTTAGCCCAGCCTCTGGTCGCGAACAGCAGAGCGACGAACGTGGTCACGGCACCGAAGCCCACCGAGCCGAGCGCGGATCCAAGGCCCGGCACCCAGACGGCACCGACCACTTCGACGAAAGAGGAGCGGGCGTGCTTCGCCGGCGTCACGGCCGGCAGAAGAGCGACCAGCGGCAGCGCAACGAGCGGAGCCAGCGTGGTCGCCAGCGAAATCGCGGCGAAGCCGTGGGCCGCATACAGAGCGGAGCCAGCCGGCGCACCGATCGCGAAGGCCGCGAACATGGCCGATCCCACCCAGGCGATGACCTTTCCTGTGTTCCGGGAAGGGGCGAGCGCCAATCCCCAGCTGACCGCGGCCGTGATGATGAAGCTCTCCGCTCCGCCGAGCAGGGCCCGGCCCGAAAGGAGGACGGCTACCGAGACCAGCGGGAATCCGCTGAAGGCGAGCGATAGCAGATAGAGCAGTCCCGCGGCGGCCGCCGCCAGCAAGCCGGCTACGACCCCGCGCTTCGCTCCACGCGCATCGGAGAAGTGGCCGGCCCACGGACGGGAGATCAACGATGCGGCGAATTGGCTGCCGGCCACCAGACCCACCACGAAGGTGCCGAAGCCCAACCCGTCGTGCACATGCAGAGGGAGTACAGGCATCGCGAACCCGATGACGAGGAATGCGGCGAACACCAAGCCCATGATGGGCAGCAGGGTGGCGGTGATGCCGTGGGCAGAGACTGGCTCCTGCATGGCGGCGATCGACATGACTCAGAGCTCCTGGTTCGTCGGTCGGTAGAGAATCTCGTTGATGTTGACTTCCGGAGGTTGGTTCAGCGCGAACGCGACGACCCCCGCGAACGCCTCGGCAGGCACGGCGACCTGACCGTAGAACGACCGGATAATTCCTTGCGTCATAGGTTCGTGCCTTCTGGAGCCTCCGCCCGATGCTGATCAGAACCTAAGCCTTCCTAGCCTCCCCGATTAGGTGATAAATTGTGAATGCAGTCATTAGCGGGCCTTATGGATGAAGCGGGACGACGCCAGCGATCTCATCGCCTTCCTCGCGGTCGCGAGAGAGCGCAACTTCACCCGGGCTGCGGCCAAGCTCGGCATGACGCAATCCGCGCTAAGCCAGATCGTGCGGGGTCTCGAGGAGCGCCTCGGAGTTCGATTGTTGAACCGCACGACCCGCAGCGTCACGCCGACCCAGGCCGGTGAACGCCTGTTCTCCAGCGTGGGGCCGAAGTTCACCGCGATGGATGCCGATCTAGCCGAGCTGAGCAAGTTGCGCGAGAAACCCGCCGGAACCATTCGGTTGACGGCTACGGAGTACGCCGCCGCCGAAATCCTTCTCCCGGCTCTCGGGCACTTCCTGCCCAAGTACCCCGAGGTCCATGTCGAGGTGATCATCGACTACGGGCTCACCAACATCGTCGCGCAGCAGGTCGATGCCGGCATTCGGCCGGGGGAACTCGTCGCGAAGGACATGATCGCAGTGCGCATCAGCCCCGATCTCCGGATGGCCGTCGTCGGATCGCCGTCCTACTTCGCCGCCCGCAAACGGCCGAAGACGCCGCAGGACCTGACGCAGCACAACTGTCTCAACCTCCGCCTGCCGACGCACGGCGGCAGCCTCTACGCGTGGGAGTTCGAGAAGAACGGACGGGAGCTCAACGTGCGGGTCGACGGGCAGCTGGTGTTCAACAGCGCCGGCCTTCTCCTGGACGGAGCGCTGAAGGGTCTCGGTCTCGCCTACCTCACGGAGGGACAGGTTCATCCACACGTATCGGAAGGTCGGCTCGTCCGCGTGCTGGCGGATTGGTGTCCGCCGTTCTCCGGGTACCACCTTTACTACCCCAGCCGGCGGCAGCCATCGCCGGCTTTCACGCTACTGGTGGAGGCGCTGAGATATCGGAGAAAATAGAGAGTTACTTCGCTCTTCCGAGAGAAAGGCGTTTTGAGGCCACTCTTGCCAGGATTGAAGCGGGCGACGCCTTGAGGTCCCTAATGGGACATCCGAGCGGACCTCGATCCCGGCCGACGTCAACCGAACCATGGGCGGAAGTCGGCGTTTACCTGTATCATGTCAGACGCATTCGACCATTTCCGGGCGTACGCCGTCCAAGCTCTCTGCAAGGCGCGGTCTATGCCGAAGGGCCGGATGAAGCACGTGCAGCTTGTGGTCAGCCGGATCTATAACCTCCTCAAGAAGGAGGCTGCTTACGGCCCCAATATCCAGCACCTGGACGACTTTCGCGCAGCCCAGAAGCTGGAGAGCTCTCTCGATCGCCCGTCAAGTGACCGCTCCGCAGATCACCTTGGTCCGGCGGCGCAGCAAAGCGCGCACCGGGAGGCCCGCTGAATGCCTTCGCTCGACGCTCGCCGCGTGGCAAGTCTCCTGCGTGAGTACGCGCAGCGCACCGCGTTGCGAGGCGGCAATCCCTACCGGGCGAAAGCCTACTCTCGAGCCGCCGACAGCCTGGCGACCCTTGCCGTTCCTCTGAACGTGCTAGTCGCCGAGGATCGTCTTAGGGAGGTCCCGGGGATCGGCGAGGCTATCGCCGACATCGTCGCCAAGCTTCACAAGACGGGCAGTCATCCCAGCCTCGAAAAGCTGCGGAAGGAGATTCCTGAGGGTGTGCTCGAGATGCTCTCCGTGCCCGGTCTCCGCCCCGAGAAGGTGCTGCGTCTCTACGAGGATCTCGGCATCACGTCCCTTGCCGAATTGCAGGCCGCGGCGAAGGACGACCGCATCAAGAAGGCCAAGGGACTGGGTGCATCACTTCAGACGAAGATTCTGCAGAATCTGGCCATTGCAAAAAGCGGAGAAGGCCGCCTCCATCTGCACCGGGCCGCCGCCCTGCTGGCGCACGCCAAGGAGTCGATCCGCAAGTCGTGGCCCGAGCTGAAGCGCGTCACCATCGCCGGCGACTTCCGGCGGGGCTGCGAACTCGTCGGCGATCTCTCGATCGTTGCTGAGGCCCCAAAGGCCGGCAAGGCGGCGAAGCCGTCTCCGACGGACGGCCTGCAGATCCACCTGTCTGACCGCAAGCACTTTGGCGCCGCGCTCATGTTCGCGACGGGCTCCGCCGCCCACATCGAGCAGGTGCAGACGCTGGCGGCCGAAAAGGAGATGCGTTTGGAAGCCGACGGCTTGCACAAGGGGCGCACCCTGATCGCCGGCGAGGAGGCCGAGATCTACCGCGCCCTCGGTCTGCCCTTCATCGACCCTGAGCTCCGGGAGGGGCGAGGTGAGATCGAGGCGGCTCTGAAAGGCAAGCTCCCGAAGCTCGTCACCGACCAGGACCTGCACGGCATCCTTCACTGCCACACCGATGCCTCCGACGGCACCGAGACCCTGGAAACCATGGCCAAGGCCACGCGCCAGCGCGGCTTCGAGTATTTTGGCGTGGCCGACCATTCCAAGTCCGCCCACTACGCCGGCGGTCTCTCCGTCGAGGAGATCGCCGAGCAGCACCGGGAAGCCGACCGCTTGAACAAGCGCTTCGGCAAGGACTTCCGGATCTTCAAAGGCATCGAGTCGGACATCCTGGCCGACGGCTCGCTCGACTATCCGGATGACGTGCTGGAGCGTTTCGATTTCGTAGTCGCCAGCATCCACGGCCGCTTCAAATTGGACCGCAAGGCGCAGACGCAGCGACTGCTTCGGGCCATCTCCGATCCTCATACCAGCATCATCGGCCACATGACCGGGCGGCAGCTTCAGCGGAGGCCCGGCTACGAGATCGAAGTCGAGAAGGTGCTGCGGGCCTGTGCCAAGCACGACGTCGTCGTCGAGATCAACGCCCACCCATGGCGGCTTGACCTGGACTGGCGCTGGCACCAAGCTGCGCTCGAGTTCGGCTGCATGCTGAGCATCAATCCGGACGCACACTCGATCCCCGAACTCGACCACATGCACTGGGGCGTCCAAATGGCCCGGAAGGGCGGCGTCCCTGCCGATCGGGTCCTGAACGCGATGAAGCTTCCCGAGATCACGCGCTACTTCCGCCAGAAGCGGCGCTCGCTCGCCCGCGCCGCCTGATGCCGCAGGCGCACGATCTCTCGCTTGCGGGAAAGGTGACGGCGGTCGCCGCCGACCCTGGGCACCACTTCAGCAAACCGGTCCAGGATCGCATCGTTCTGGTGGAGGGCCACGGCGTCCAAGGCGACGCCCATGCCGGCCCTTTCGTCCGGCACCGCTATCTCGCCCGCCGCCGGCCACGCCTGCCCAATCTCCGGCAGGTCTACCTGATCCCGGCCGAGCTCTTTGCATTCCTCGCGGAAGCCGGCTTCGAGGTCGCAGCGGGAGACTTGGGTGAGAATATCACAACGACTGGCCTGGACCTGGAGCGGATGCCGCTCGGCACGTTCATCGAGTTGGGCCCGACGGCCATCGTCGAGCTGACTGGTCTCCGGACGCCCTGTGTCCTCATCGACCGCTTCCGGGCCGGCCTGAAGCGACAGATGCTCTCGTCGGCGGAAACGGGCCCTCCGTTCAAATCCGGGGTGCTGGGTGCGGTACGGGCCGGCGGGATGGTCGCGGCTGGTGATACCGCGCGCGTCCGGCTCCCGTCCTCCTCGTTTCGGCCTCTGCCGGCCCTGTAGAAGGACACGTGCACAAGTCCGCGGTCCGATAGCCGAATCGCGTCGCCTTCTGTAGGTCGGACCTGCATGGCCGCAAACAAGGTAACGGCGGTACGCTTGGGGCTGGGGAGGCAAGCGACAGTCCGGGACTGATTAAGCCGCCAGCGCAGTTGGCGGCTTCTTCTTTGGCCTCGGTCTCTGTCAGGATGCGTTCGCTCTGGCCCGTTCGCGGGCCTCGCGACGACGTTCGCGGCGCTCGCGCCGCCTCTTGGCTCTGTCGGCGGGCTGCCGCAGCGGAGGAACGGCACCTGCTTCCGGCGCCGCTCCGTCTTCGGCAGGCATCGGCTCGACTGGTAAGGAGGTCGTCGGCCGGGCTTCCATGAACTCGAGCACCTCCCGCCCGCGGGCGGTGATCTTCCAGCCCCCGCTGATGCGTTCGACGTGGCCTTGCGAAAAGATATCGAGATCGGGAACGCGCGCAGCGAGGCGCCTAGTCCGGTCGGCCCACTCCCGCCCACTGGTCGCCAGAATGGCCATGTCTCGTTTGAGGTCCGCCATGACGGCAAATCCGTCCGGATAGGCGGACAGGATCTTCAGCACCGTGACCTGGAAGTTCACGCCGGCCCCGCGATCAGCGCCACATCGTCGGCGCGTGCGAGAGGGCATCGCGGCCAACCTGCCTGAGACCCTCGGGAGAGATCTCCCCTCTCGCCGCCGCCTCCAGAATCTTCGATGCGACGTGGGTACGTGCTCCGATCTCGCCTTGCGAGACGCTTCTACAGACCTCCTCGAGGAGCGCGCGCAAAAGCGCGGTGGTTGCCGTATCGAACATGAAATGCCCCCGTACGGGAAAGCTTCATCTTAGCTCGGTTTTTCCGGCTTGGGGATTCAAACATGTTAAGCCACCTCCGGAGATCACGCTCGGATCGGGTGGACAACGGGCGCTGCGGGGATACGGGCGCGGCGGCGCGAGGCCGACGAGACCCTAACGGCTACCAGTCTGGATGATTTAAGTGGCGGGACGCGCACGGGGGCAAATACCCGGTGGAAGGCGTGCAGCCCGGACCAGGACCGAAGTCCACGCGGGCCAAACCGTGCCTCGTCGGTAAGGGTGCCGGACGACGGAACGAAACATCGGGATGAGGCTTGGTCGCAAAAGGAGCGAACGACATGAAGTTCTTCCTCATCGCCGTAGCCCTCGCCGTACTCATTTCGTGCTCTTCTTTCGCTCAAAGTGGCGGAGGCGGAGGGGGTGGCGGCGCCGGCGGATCGGCCGGCGGCGCGGGCGGCGCTGCGTCTTCAGGCGCCGCAGGCACAGCTTCGACATCTGCCGCGACTGGAGCCGGCAGCGCTCGGACGGGCGCGAATGGAAACGTGTCGACCACCGCAGCGCCCCCCGGTAGCCCCGGCACGAGCGGAAACGCAGCCGTCGACAGCACCGGTCAGCAGACCGGCACCGGCAATCGGCCGAGCACAGGACCGGCGCCGGGCACCAATGCGGCCGGCACCGCGGCCCCCTCGGGCTCGCCTGGCGCCAACGCGCAGAATACCGCCCCCGCCGGTGGCATCGGCAGGCCGACGACTACGAACGAGCAGGACAGCGACGCCAAGATCGATCGGGAGAACGAGAAGGCCGACAAGACGATGGGGAAGATTTGCAAAAATTGCTGAGAGTCCTTTCGTTGACCTTGACGGTCTTTGTTGCTGCGCTCGTCGCGGTACAGTCGGCCGAAGCAAGGAGCAAGCGGCGCGATCATCGCTCGGTCGCGCCAGCGGCGGAGCAGCCGGCCGTAGGGAAGTCCGCCCGCGAGCAGCCGCGCGATCCGGCCGACATAGCATTGGAAAAGAAGATCAAGAGCATCTGCCGAGGCTGTTAGTCCCTCGCCGGGAGCTTTCCGAGAAGTGATTCTTAACCGATCTGCGTCTTCCTGTGGGCCGGGAAAACGATGCAATGGCACAGGCCCTCTCAGAGTTCTCGGTTCCTGCTCAAGCCGCCAAGGACGCCGTCAAGCGCGCGCGCCAGCGACGCCCGACCTATGTCGCCCAGTCGGCCAGCTACGTTCTGGATGCCGCGATCCTTTGGCTTTATCACCTGGCCGGCACGACCGATGGGTGGATCGGCGTGGGGTACGGGGCGGCCGGCGTTGGCTGGACCGGTCTGATGCTGGCCGCATCCGAGCTGCATTTCACGGACCGTTTTCGCGATCACTATCTTACGGTGCCACAAAGCTTCGGCAGCATCGCCATCCAGCTGACGGCGATCTACCTGGCGCCGGAGGTGGGGTTCTACTTCGTCAGCATCCTCTTCATCGTCCTGGGCTTCGGCGCGCTCCGCATGAGCGCGAAGCAGACCGGTGCGGTATGGACCTTCGCCGCAGTCGGCCTGACGTTTCTGTTCGTATGCACCGATCGGCCGATCGCGATGCCAATGGGTACTCCGGCGGAGCGGCAGCTGGCCCTTCTGTGTTTCGTGACCGCCCTGGGGCGCTGCGCCTTCACAGGGCTTTATGGAAGCTCCCTTCGCGAGATGCTGTACAAGCGCGGCAACCAACTGAAGGAGGCGCACGCGCGCATCGAGGAGCTGGCGCAGGTCGACGAGCTCACGGGAGTTCTGAACCGCCGGTACGTCATGCGCGCCCTGAACGAGGAGATGCTTCGCGCGCAGCGGAGCGGCTCGCCGTGCTCGGTTGCCATCGTCGACCTGGACTTCTTCAAGAGGATCAACGATCGACACGGACATCCCGTCGGAGACGAGGTGCTGAGGAGCTTCGCGATCTGCGTCGCGGCCAACATCCGAGCGGTCGACAAGCTCGGGCGATACGGCGGCGAGGAGTTTCTTCTGGTTCTTCCTGGCGCTCCGCAGGACGAAGCGGTGCAGGTCGTCGACCGGATACGACGGAACGTGGCCGAGATGAACTGGGATGCGCTCGGCGAGGGCGTGGCGGTGACGATGTCCGCCGGCGTCGCTCAGGTGAGACGCGACGAAGCGCCGGACGAGATCTTGAGCCGGGCGGATCTGGCCCTCTATCGGGCAAAGAACGCCGGTAGAAATCGCGTGTGCAGCTGAAGGCAACCCGTCGGTCCTATTTCGTTGCGATCGGGCTGCAGATCACCGACACGATCTTCCCATCCGCATCGAAGATCATGATTGCGCTCGCCAAGCCGGCAGGAACACGGTACGCGATCAAAATGCCGACCCCGGACGGCTCGAGGATTTCCAGCTCCGACGCCGGGTACCGACGAAAGCGGTCGACCCAGAATTCGCGCAGAGCCGTCCTGCCGGAGATCGCCGCACCGCCGCAGCGAAAGTGCACCACGGCATCATCGGCGTACATGTCCAAAAAGCTTTCGATATCGCCGGCGCGGTGGCGTCGAGCCAATCGACCGCGCCGGCCATGGGGTCGAAGGGCATCGGCCTACCTCACGCCATGAGCGTGGGCGGATTAGCCCGCGCCGAATGAACCGGGTGTGAAAGCGGAGTTATCGCGGGTTCATGATGACTGGGGCCACGGGGGCGACTAGTCTGCCGACATGGCAGAAAAGGAACCGAAGGAGCCTGCTCCCGATCCGCAACGCGACGCCGAGGCTCGCAGAATCGTGCAGGAGTACATCGACGAATTGCGGGAGATGATGAAACGCTCCGCCGCAAGCTCCAGTGATCCGTCAGTGGAACGAGAGCTATCTGCCCCGAAGCGACAGGCTGATGCGCGTGACGATGTCGTCCCATTCGTGCTCTTCGCTGGCCGGATAGTTGATGAGCACGCAGTGCACGGTCGTTGCGGAGAAGTTGCACCGGTCGTACCAAACCTTGTCTCCCTTGTAGCTGGAGACCGCGAAGAACCGCGAGGTCACCCGCTTGTACTGGATGCGGGGCGGCGGCTGCTTCTTCGCCAGGAACGCGGCGGGTGAATCCTTCGAGACGTTCGGCACGGCCTGAACGGTCAGGTCGGCCCGCCCGTCCGGCGTCCGAAAGCGTTGACCGCGACCATCGGGCTTGCCTGCTTCAACCGTGAAGATCGAGGTAGGAACGTCGACCGAGGTACCGGTCTCCGGGATGGTGTACGTTGCCCATCTTGCGGGCTGGGCCAAGACCGCGGAGGTCCAGGCCACCAGCACAAGCGCTGCGGCTGGAGCCGACGGTTTGAAGCTCATCTCTTGCCTCCTCCACTGGACGGTGGGAGAAGACCGCAAACCCTTTCACGTTCCAGGTCCCGTCACGAAAACGGCTCCGGATCTCGTCCGCTCGGCGAAGTCGTCCGGCTGGAGCCACGACAGCGGCCTCGACCTTCGCCAGGAGCCGCTCCAACTCCTCGCGCTGGTTCGGGTCAACCTCGTCCTCGAGATGCGCCAACAGCCTTTGTTTCTGGGCAATCAAATTCGCGACGGTCGACATTTGCGCCTTCTGCTCGGCCAATCGACGCTCTGCGGAATGGTTTCTACGATCACGCAAATTTTCGGTCTGAACGACCCCCGTACTGGTGCGGAAAACTGCGGTCCCCGCGTTGTTCCTGCAGTAAAATTTTCCGATGTGGGCTGTAACCGAAATGATCGAGCGATCGAACTAGAGCGTAGATGGCGAGCATGACCGCGGAAACGGAGCTGAAGGCGCTTATGCTCGCCAGTCAGGAGGGTGACGCGGCCGCGCATCGCATGCTGCTTGAGCGGCTGAGCCGGCACTTGCGTGCCTATTACAAAGGCAAGCTCGCGAAGATCGGCCGCGGTGCGACGGACGCGGAGGATCTGGTTCAGGAGGCCGTATTGGCCATCCACATGCAGCGACACACGTACGATCCGGGCGAGCCGCTGACGCCCTGGGTGCACGCGATTGCGCGCTACAAACTGATCGATTTCCTCCGCCGGGACCGGGCATCCATGGCCGATGTGCCGATCGACGAAGCCAGTGAAGTCACGGCCCGCGACGATCACCTGAGTGCAGAGGGCAGTTTTGACCTGGCGCGTCTGCTGAAGCAGTTGCCGGACAAGATGGCATGCGCGATCGAGGCGGTGAAGGTCGAGGGCCTGAGCGTGGCCGAAGCCGCAAGGCGGTGCCGCATTTCGGAATCGAGCGTGAAGGTCAATATCCATCGTGGATTGAAGGCGTTGGCGGCGTTGATCGCCCAGAGGGCGCAAAGATGAAGACAGACGAGTTGATCGCCGCACTCAGCACGAACGTGGAGCCGGTCAATCGGCGGCTGGTCGGTCGAAGCCTAGGCATCGCCCTTGCGGTTGGAATTGCCGTTGCGATCGGGATCACGTTCATCGCGCTGGGCGTCCGCCCGGACCTGACTGCGCCCCGCGCCGTGATTTTCCTGTTCCTGAAGCTCGCGTTCGCTATCGGCACGGTGGGTGCCGCTTCCGTCTATCTGACCCGACTTGCCCGTCCGGGAGGAGAGCGAAAGGTTTCTGCTGGCCTCGCCGCGCTACCGTTCGTGGCGGTCCTGCTGCTCGCGGGTGTCCGCCTTGGACAGGCGCCCAGCTCGCACTGGAGCAAGATGGTGATGGGGGAAGACTGGCTTGAATGCCTTATTTCCATCCCGATCATCGCGGTCGTTCCCTTTGCAGTGGTCATCTGGGCGGTGCGACAGGCGGCTCCGACCAATCTGGTGCGCACAGGCGCCTTCAGTGGGTTGGTCGCAGGTGGCGTGAGTGCGATAGGCTATGCGCTGCACTGCACCGACGACTCGCTGCCCTTTGTCGCGCTCTGGTATGGCGGCACGATCGTGCTGTGCACGCTCGCAGGCGCAATCCTGGGACCGCGGCTGCTGCGATGGTAACTACCGCTAGTCTTGCCTCTCACGTCGGTGTGAGCGTGTAACCGCCGGACGATTGATCCCGAACTCCTCATTAGAAGCGCAACGCATGCGTTTCAGCAAAGATGATGGAGCCGGGACCATGTTGACGAAAAGCCTTCTCGCAATCACGCTTCTGGCGGCGTTGTCCGCCGACGCCCAGGCGGGCTCGACGATCTCAGACAAGAGCTATTGGCCAGACGAGGCCAGGCAAACGGCGCAAGCGAGACCGTCTCTTCCGCAGCGCAGTCCATATTCGGCGTTCGCCTATGATCGCGGAACGCCGGAGTATCAGGCCGTGACCACTCCGATGGCCGGTGGATCCGCTTGGCGGTATCAGGGAGGACCCAAATCCCGCTAGATTTCGTTCGTTGATTGGCCGACGAGGGAATCGCGGAAGACAAACCCCCCGCGATCCCCTCGTCTTCTTCACGGAGAGGTGTCCGATGAGCTACCAAGAACGAGGCGCGGAGAAGGCGTGCTTTGCGCGACGATCCTTTCTGGCCCTGGTCGCTGGCGCGACAGTTGGAGCGGCGGTGCGCCCCGCCGTTGCCGCTGAACCCATGATCAAGGTCCATAAGGATCCGAGCTGCGGCTGTTGCTCGGGCTGGGTACAACACTTGCGCGACGCCGGATTCACGGTCCAGGTGGACGATGCTTCCGACCTCCCGAACGTGCGGAGGCGGCTGGGCGTGCCGGCCGATCTGGCCGCGTGCCACACGGCACAGGTGGACGGCTACATCCTTGAGGGACACGTACCGGCGTCCGCGGTGCGGCGGTTGCTGACGGAGCGCCCGAAGGGTCTGGGGCTTGCCGTGCCCGGCATGCCTGTAGGGTCGCCGGGGATGGAAGGTGGACACCCTGAGCCTTACACGGTCGTGCTGTTCGGACCGGCTGGTCGTGCGACCTTCATGCGGTTCGTCGGCAAGGAAGCCATCGGCTGACCCTTGAGATGGTTAACCACTAGACGCCCGGCTCGCGCATTTGTGAACCGGGGGACTTTCCAGCATTCCGGGCCTGTGAGACTGTGACACCATGAATGCTCGCCGCCTCCTCAGACTTCTGCTCGCGGTCCTCGTGACCGCGGGGCTGACGGTCGCACCGCTGGTGACGCCGGCGGCGGCGGGGCATTCGATGGGCGCGATGCAGATGGCGGACGCGCAGGACATGCCGGATGGCATGGCGTGCTGTCCCGACAAGCAGAACAACAAGCAATGCCAGGACTGTCCTCTCATCGCGATCTGCATGTTGAAGGTGCTCCAGACTGGACCTTCGGCGGCGATAGTGGGCATCGAGCAGGCTGCGCGCGAACTGCTGCGGCCGCTCGATGACGTGATCGCGGACGGCCTGGCCCGCCCCCCTCCAGACCAGCCCCCTCGATCGATCGTCTGACCGGCGCTGAGGCGCCGGAACGTTGCCGCGCGTCCATCGCGTGTTTCGCATGCCGCTTCGGCGGCTCAACAGACGTTTCGAGGAACAGACATCATGAAGATCGCAAGTGCAGCGCGCGGCTTGGCCGCCGCGCTGGTCGGCCTTTCGCTCACGGCCACGCCGAACTCCGCCTTCGCGGACATCAAGGACTACGAATTCCAGCTCGTCGAGCCGGCGGTTCAGGCGGGCCCCGACAAGGTCGTGACGGTGCGGCTGGTGAACAAGAAAACCGGCAAAGCTGTGCCGGACGCGGTCATATTCGCCTCCCGGCTCGACATGGCGCCGGACGGCATGCAGGAAATGGTCACCAAGGTGACCTCGATGCCGGGGACCGAGCCGGGGACGTACCGGTTCAAGGCCAACTTCAGCATGGCGGGCCGCTGGCAATTGTCCCTCGGCGCCAAGGTGCAGGGCGAGACCGGCACGGTCGAAAACAAGCTCGTCGTCACGGCGAAGCAATGACCCGCGCCATCACGATAAGTGCGGCCGCTGCGGTTTGCGCAGCGGCCGCCGCCCTTTACGCCGGCGCGATCCCGCGCGCAAATCCGTTCGCCGGACCGGTGACGGCCGCTGCGGCGGCCGAGAGCGGCGCGACGATCTACTACCAGGATCCGGACGGGAAGCCGTTCTATTCGCTCGGGCCGAAGAAGGCGCCGGATGGGCGCGCCTGGCGCGCCGTGCCGGCGGGAGCCGACGTCAGCTTCGACGAACCCGAGGAGCAACCGGCCGAGACCAAGGAGGCAGCGGCAAAGACCGAACGCAAAGTCAAATACTACCGCAATCCGATGGGCCTGCCGGACACCTCGCCGGTGCCCAAGAAGGACTCGATGGGGATGGACTACATCCCCGTGTACGAAGGCGAGGACACCGACGACGGATCGATCAAGCTCTCGTCCGGGAAAATACAGCGTACAGGCGTAAAATCTGAGGCGGTCGTCAAAAGACCCGTGACCTCCTTGATCCGCGCTCCAGGCACCGTCCAGGAGGACGAGAGACGCGTCTCGGTCGTCGCCCTACGCTTCGAGGGCTTCGTCGAGAGCGTCGCCAACGTCACAACCGGCGACCACGTCCACAAGGGCCAGCCGCTTCTGAACGTGTACAGCCCCGCTCTTTCCAGCGCCGCCGCCGAATATCTTTCGGCCTTCAACGCCGGCGCGACCGGAAAGGACCTGAAGGGCGCGCGCCGGCGACTGGAGAATCTTGCTGCCCCGGAAGCGGCCATCAAGGAGCTTGAGCGCACACGGGAGATATCTCTCTCGATCCCGTGGCTCGCGCCTCAGGACGGCGAGATCCTCGAGCGCAACGCCGTGCCTGGCATGCGCGCGGGGCCCGGCGACGTCCTGTTCAGGATCGCCGACCACCGCCTCGTCTGGGTCCTGATCGACGTCGCCGAGCGCGATCTGCCGCAGGTCGCGGCTGGGACGAAGGTGACCATCAGGCCACGCGCGTTCGCCGGCCAAAGCTTCGAGGGCACTGTGGCGTTGATCTATCCCCATCTCAACGCCGCGACGCGCACCGCGCGGATCCGGATCGAGGTACCCAATCGCGACGAACTGCTGCGGCCGGAGATGTATGTCGATGCCGAGATCGAGGCCGGCGCGCCGGGACCGGTGCTGGCGGTGGCGGAGAGTGCCGTGCTCGACAGCGGAAGCCGCCAGGCCGTGCTGGTCGACAAGGGAGAGGGCCGCTTCGAGCCGCGTGAAGTGAAGCTCGGCCGGCGCGGCGGCGGCTTCGTCGAGATCACGAATGGCCTATCCGTGGGCGAAGCGGTCGTGACCTCCGCCAACTTCCTGATCGATGCCGAGAGCAACTTGAAAGCGGCGCTCAAGGGATTTGCCGAGTCCAACAGCATGCCGCCCGGGGCGCCAACCAGCGGATCGGGAGCGCGCCCATGATCGCCCGCGTCATCGCCTGGTCGGCGCGCAACCTGCTGCTGGTCCTGTTCGGCACCGGCTTCGCCGCAGCGGCCGGAATTTACGCGCTGGTCCATCTGCCGCTCGACGCGATTCCGGACCTCTCCGACACGCAGGTCATCGTCTACACCGAATACCCGGGGCAGGCGCCGCAGGTGATCGAGGACCAGGTCACCTATCCGCTCGCGACCGCCATGCTGACGGTGCCGAAATCCAAGGTGGTGCGGGGCTTCTCGTTCTTCGGGGTCTCGTTCGTCTACGTCATCTTCGAGGATGGCACGGACATCTACTGGGCGCGCTCGCGGGTGCTCGAATTCCTGAACGCCGCCACATCGCGCATTCCTGCCGGTGTCACGCCCACCATCGGTCCGGACGCCACGGGAGTCGGCTGGGTCTACCAGTATGCGGTGGTGTCGAAAGAGCTGAACCTCGCAGACACGCGAACCATCCAGGACTGGAATCTCAAATTCGCCCTGGCCAAGGCGGAAGGCGTGGCCGAGGTCGCGAGCGTCGGCGGCTTCGTCAAGCAGTACAACGTGATCCTGGACGCGCAGCGGATGCGCGACCTCGGCATCAGCATGCCGAAGATCCGGGACGCGATCCGCGCCAGCAACGCCGATGTCGGCGGGCGTACGGTCGAGCTGTCGGAGTTCGAATACGTCATCCGCGGCCGGGGCTACCTGAAAAGCATCGACGATCTCGGCAACATCGTCCTAAAAACGGACAAGGGGACGCCGGTGCTGCTGCGGGACGTCTCCCGCGTCGAACTGGGGCCAGACGAGCGGCGCGGCATCACCGAACTCAACGGCGAGGGGGAGGTCGCGAGCGGGATCGTGCTGCAGCGTTTCGGGATGAACGCGCTGGACGTCATCGAGAACGTCAAGAAGCGGTTCAAGGAAATCGCCACCAGCCTGCCGAAGTCGGTCGACATCGTGCCGGTCTACGACCGGTCGAACCTGATCTACGCCGCCATCGACACCCTCAAGCACACGCTGGTCGAGGAGAGCCTCGTCGTCGCGCTGGTCTGTATCGTGTTCCTGCTGCACGTCCGCAGCGCGCTGGTCGCCATCCTGATGCTACCGGTCGGCGTGCTGATGGCGTTCGGGGCGATGAAGCTGCTCGGGATCGGCTCCAACATCATGAGCCTCGGCGGCATCGCCATCGCGATCGGCGCCATGGTGGACGCCGCCATCGTCATGATCGAGAACGCCCACAAGCACCTCGAGCGCGCGGAACCGGGCAAGTCGCGGGTCGCGATCCTGATCGAGGCCGCCTCGCAGGTCGGGCCGGCCTTGTTCTTCAGCCTGCTGATCATCACGGTATCGTTCATGCCGATCTTCACGCTGGAATCGCAGGAAGGGCGGCTGTTCAGCCCGCTCGCCTTCACCAAGACCTTCGCGATGGCGGCAGCCGCGTTGCTCTCGGTGACTTTGGTGCCGGCGTTGATGGTGATCTTCGTCCGGGGGCGGATCGTTCCGGAGCACCGCAACCCGATCAACCGTTTCCTGATCTGGATCTACCGCCCCGTCATCAAGGGCGTGCTGCGCGCAAAGACCTTGGTCATCCTGCTCGCGCTCGCCGCGCTCGCGGTCACGATCTGGCCCGCCCGTCAGCTCGGCACCGAATTCATGCCGAACCTCAACGAGGGTACGCTGCTGTACATGCCGACGACGCTGCCCGGCATCTCGGTCACCAAGGCCGCCGAACTGATGCAGACGCAGGACCGCATCATCCGCTCCTTCCCGGAGGTCGCGTCGGTCTACGGGAAGGCCGGCCGGGCCTCCACGTCGACCGATCCGGCGCCGACCGAGATGTTCGAGACCGTGGTCAACCTGAAGCCCAAGCAGCAGTGGCGGCCGGGGCTCACCATCGACGGCCTGATCGCCGAGATGGATAAGGCGCTGCAGTTCCCGGGCGTGTCCAACGCCTGGACCATGCCGATCAAGGCGCGCATCGACATGCTCTCGACCGGCATCCGCACTCCCGTCGGCGTCAAGGTGATCGGCACCGACCTCGCCGAGATCGACAAGCTCGCCAAGCAGATCGAGCAGGTGCTGCGGACCGTGCCCGGAACATCGTCCGCCTACGCCGAACGAGCCATCGGGGGCTACTACCTGGAGATCACGCCCGACCGGTCGGCGCTGGCCCGCTACGGCATCATGGTCCAGGATGTCCAGGACACGATCGCGACCGCACTCGGTGGTCAGGCGGTCACGACCACCGTGGAGGGCCGGCAGCGCTTCACGGTCAACATGCGCTACCCCCGCGACCTCAGGGACAATCCGAAGAAGATCGCAAGCGACGTCCTCGTTCCCATGCCCGCCGGCGGTGCCGTACCGCTCGCGGAAGTCGCGACCGTCCAACTCACGCGCGGTCCGACCTCGATCCGGACGGAGAACGCCCAGCTTGCGACCTACATCTACGTCGACATCCGCGACCGCGATCTCGGCGGCTACGTCGCGGACGCCCAGCGCGCCGTCCAGGCCAGCGTCCAGTTTCCGGCGGGCTACTATGTGGTCTGGAGCGGCCAGTACGAATATCTGGAACGCGCGATGGCGCGCCTGAAGATCGTCGTGCCGGCGACGCTCCTCATCATCTTCCTGCTGCTGTACCTGAATTTCAGGTCGGTGACGGACACGATGATCGTCATGCTGTCGCTGCCGTTCGCGCTGGTCGGCGGGCTTTGGCTGATGTGGTGGCTCGGGTTCAACCTCTCGGTCGCTGTCGCCGTCGGCTTCATCGCGCTCGCGGGCGTCGCCGCCGAGACCGGCGTGGTGATGCTGATCTACCTCAACGAGGCGCTTGCCGAGATCAGGGCGCGCCGCGCCGCCGAAGGTTGGACCTTGGATCGGACCGATCTCCGCGAGGCCATCATGGAGGGCGCGGTCGAGCGCGTTCGGCCGAAGATGATGACAGTGGTAGCCATCATGGCGGGACTGCTGCCAATCATGTGGAGCACCGGGACCGGGTCCGAGATCATGCAGCGGATCGCGGTGCCGATGATCGGCGGCATGATCTCGTCGACCCTGCTCACGCTGATCGTGATCCCGGCAATCTTCGGTCTGGTCAAAGGCTTCCGGTTGCCGCCTGCGGGCAAACCGCGAGTGCCGGCGAAGTCGAAGGCTGTCGTCACGACACTCCGAATCCCGGAGCCTGCCAAATGAGGTGAGCCAATGATGGATGGCATGATGTCTGGAATGATGGGCGGCATGGCGCTGATCTGGGTCCTGATCGTCGTCGTGCTCGCGCTGGGCGCGGCCGCGCTGATCAAATACCTATTCTTCTCGGGCCGAGGAGATTGATCATGCATCGCATTCTACTTGCGGCTCTCGCTGCTGTCCTCGTCTCCCCGCCGGCTGGCGCGCAGCAGGACAGCGTAGCTCGCGGGGAGCAGGATTTTCGGGCCTGTGCAGCATGTCACTCCCTCGAGCCGGACCGCAACATGACGGGGCCAAGTCTTGCAAACGTCTGGGGGAGGAAGGCCGGCAGCTTGCCGAGCTTTGACCGCTACTCCGACGCGCTGAAAGCTTCGGGGATCATTTGGGATGACCGCTCGCTGGATGTCTGGTTGACGGACCCGGAACGCATGGTGCCGGACAACGCCATGCCGTTCGAGGGCATCAAAGACACGCGCTCGCGCGCTGATCTGCTCGCCTTCCTGAAGGAGGCGACCAAGCCAGGCGCAGCGCCGCGGCAATCGGCGCAAGGGATGGGGGGCATGATGGGCGGCGGCATGATGGGCGGAATGATGGGAGGTGGGCGCGTTCCAAATCTGAGGAGCATTCAAGCTTCCGAGCGCGTCACTGGCATCACTCACTGCCGGGACACCTATCGCGTGACTACGGCCGACGGCAAGACGCGCGCGTTTTGGGAACGCAATCTTCGGATCAAGACGGATTCCAGCAGGGACGGTCCGGAGAGCGGGGCTCCGGCCATCGTGCCGGCCGGAATGATGGGCGATCGCGCCGATGTGATTTTCGCGGCGCCCGAGGAGATCAGCAAGATGATCGAGCCGCGGTGCTGAGCCTTGCCGGCATTCCGAACGCGGCGGTCTGGGCGCGTTGGTGGTGCACACTCCAATCCTCGCCAAAACCGCGGTTACAAGCTCCGGGAGCGTTCGATGGGTTTCTACAACGACTTCGTGCTGCCTAGGCTTCTCGATCTCGCGATGAGCAACAAGCAGCTTCTGCCTTTTCGCGAACGCGTGATCAGTGCCGCCGAGGGCCGCGTGTTGGAGATCGGCGTTGGCTCGGGCCGCAACCTGCCGTTCTATCGTTCGCCGGCGAAGGAAATATTGGCGCTTGAACCTTCTCCGAAGCTGGTCGCCATGGCTCGCGGAGCCGTGCATGCGGGCTTGCCCGTGCAATTCCTAGAAGCTTCCGCCGAAGCCATTCCGCTCGACGATGGCACCGTCGACAGCATCGTGACCACCTGGACCTTGTGCAGCGTTCCGCAGGCTGTTGTAGCGCTTGCCGAGATGCGTCGGGTGCTTCGCCCCGGCGGCAAGCTCCTGTTCGCCGAGCATGGCCTGGCGCCTAGTGCGAGCGTGCGTTGGTGGCAGGACCGCCTGACGCCGCCATGGCGGCGCATCAGCGGCGGCTGTCACCTCAACCGTCCGATCGGCTCACTCATCGAGGATGCAGGGTTTCGGATCGACCGGATCGAGACCGGCTACATAGCGGGACCGAAGCCCATGACCTTCATGTACGAAGGCAGCGCCCGGCCAGGCTGATTCAAGCTCGCGCAACGCATGGAGCGGTTCTGGCCAATCTGATCGTGCGTTCGGTTCTCCATATCCGCGGCAAATACGACGGGCTGAAGATGGCCGCATTCCTGTTCGCCCACGCTGGAGATGTCGGGAAAGATGGACCGACGGGCCGAGGGGCCCGCCGGTGGTTTGCCCGATCGTGTGAACCGCGCCTTACAATCGGGAATTTGTGATAGTGTTCGGTCCCGGTCCTTGCTATCCGTGGCCTCGATGATACGGCAGATTGGCCATAGCTCCTTCGCTTTCGGCTTGCGCGGCCTGCTCACCGTGCTGCTCACGCTCGCCTATGTCATGGTCGGATTTGCGGGGGAAATCGCGTGCGCCGGCGAAACGCTCGAGAGCGCCGATCGGATCGAAATTTCTGACGCACTTGCCAGCTCAGACCAAGGCAAGGGGGACCAAGGACCGAAGAAGACGGTTACCGTCGTCGATCATTGCTACACCTGCGTCCCCCTGCTGATTCCGCCGCCCGTCCTCGTTGCCGAGCCGGCCTCAAAAGCCGTTCCCCCGGCATACGCTACGCCGACGTTCCTGCTTGAGGATCACTCGGGACTCGATACGCCGCCCCCCAAATACCGGACCTGAGAGCGTCTTCTCGGAGCGCGCGAGCGCTCGATTGATCTGCTTGGTCAGGTAACTGCTCATGTTTCGGACGAAGGCCACGCGAGTTGCGTGTGCGATGGCGTTTCTGGTCAGCCCGTGGCTCACGGGCGGGGCGCATTCGCAAACCCTGACGATGAAGGCCGCGCTTGCGCGAGCGCTCGCCGCCAGCCCTCGTCTAACTGCGGCCGAGCGTGATGTTGGGATCGCGACCGGACAGCGCATCCAGGCCGGAGTGCTGCTGAATCCCGAGGTCTCCTACGAACAGGATGATTCATTAGGCACGGGCAAGTATCGGGGCACGAAGTCCGCAGAGACAACACTGCAGATCAGCCAGGCTTTCGAGTGGTTCGGAAAGCGGGAGGCCCGCATAGCGGCCGGTGCGGCCGGTGTCGAGGCGGCGGCAGTCCAGCGTCAGGCCGCCCGGCTCGAGGTCCTCTCCGAGGCCGCCATCGCCTTCCTCAACGTGCTGGGCGCACAACGTCGAATCCAGGTGCTCGACGACCAGGTCGCCGCCATCGACCGGCTGACCCCGCTGCTGCAGCGGCGCGTCGAGGCCGGCGCGTCCTCGCCGGCGGAGACGGGGCGGGCGGAAGTTGCCTCCGCACTGGTCAAGGCGGACCGGGAGCGGCTCCGATCGACGCTCGCGAGCGCGCGGCGCGAACTGGCGGTGCTGATGGGAGACGCCGCGCCCAAATTCGCCTCGGTCTCCGGACGGCTCGATGCCACCGGGCGGCCGCCTTCGTTTCAGTCGGTCGTCGCCGCGATCGACGCGAACCCGCAACTGGTCCGCTGGACCGCGATCTACGCGCAACGGAATGCGGAACTGCTGTTGGCCCGGCTGAAGCCTTATCCCGACGTCCGGATCGCCGCCGGATGGCGCCACTTCAACGAGACCAACGATGATGCCGTCCGGTTGACGCTCTCGGTACCGATCCCGGTGTTCGACCAGAACCAGGGCAACATCCTCTCGGCGCAGGAGAGCCTGGCCAAGACCAGGGCGGAGCGGGAAGCGAACCGGAGTGCGCTGATCGTGATCGCGGGACGCGCCTACGACTCGCTGCAGGGGTCGCTGCGGGAGCTTGCCATCCTGCGCGAAGTTGCGATCCCGAAGGCGGAGCAGGCGGCACAGGCCATATCGGATGGATACGGGCAGGGCCGGTACACACTTCTGGAGGTTCTGGACGTCCAGGCGAGCCTCGCACAGGCGCGACTGCGCGAGCAGGAGGCACTGCAGAACTTCCACGTTGCCGTCGCGACAATCGAAGGATTGGTCGGCAATCCCTTTTCGCTCGCGCGCGAGAGCTCAAGATGATCCGGTCACTCACCCGATTTTTGGTCTTCTTTCTGGTTGCCGGGGCCCTCGCCTACGCGGGCTATCGGATGCTGACACCGGCGACCACCAAGACGGTTGCCACGGAGAAGTCCGAAAAGGAAGAAGAGCATTCGGACAGCGTCGCCATGAGCGACGCCAAGGTCGCCGGCGCCGAGATCGAGCTTGCGAAAGCAGGGCCTGCAGTGCTGCACGACAGCCTGCTGCTGAATGGCATGGTCCAAGCCAACCAGGAATCGCTGGTTCAGATCACCCCGCGCTTTCCGGGCCTCGTTCGCGAGGTTCGCAAGCGAATTGGCGACCGGGTCGAAAAGGGCGACGTTCTCGCGATCGTCGAAAGCAACCAAAGCCTGACGCCTTACGAACTGAAGGCCGCTCTGGCGGGCACGATCATCGATCGGCAGACCACGCTCGGCGAATACGTCTCCGAGCAGAAGCCGGCGTTCGTAATCGCCGACCTCTCGACCGTGTGGGTCGATTTCTCCGTGTACCGGCGCAACCTAAGCCGCGTGAGGATCGGCGACCAGATCCTGATCGATCCGGCGGACGGCGGAGCCAAGATCGAGGCCAGGATTTCGTATGTGTCGCCGGTAGGCAGCAGCGAGACCCAGAGCGCGCTGGCCAGGGCCGTCGTACCGAATGCCGGACAACGCCTGCGACCCGGCCTGTTCGCCACCGGCCGATTGATCCTGTCCGAAAAGAAGGTGGCGGTAGCCGTGAAATCCTCGGCCTTGCAGACCGTCGAGAACCGCACCGTCGTGTTCGTCCGCGACGGGGAGAAGTTCGCAGCCCGCGACGTCGAGCTCGGCGAGCGCGATCCGGACTTCGTGGAAGTCACGTTCGGCGTCCTCGAAGGCGATCTGTACGCGGCCCGGAACAGCTTCATCGTCAAGGCCGAAATGGCGAAAGGGGGAGCGGACAATGATTGACGGCATTCTCTCCTTCGCCATCCGCCAGCGCTGGCTGGTGATGATCGGCGTTCTCGCCATGGCCGGCTTCGGCGCCTGGAATTTCACGCGTCTGCCGATCGATGCGGTTCCCGACATCACCAACGTCCAGGTGCAGATCAACAGCAGGGCCCCCGGCTACTCGCCCCTTGAGGTCGAGCAGCGGATCACGTTTCCGATCGAGACCGCCATGGGCGGACTGCCCCGACTCGAGAGCACGCGGTCCCTGTCGCGCTACGGGCTCAGCCAGGTCACGGTGATCTTCAAGGACGGCACCGACATCTATTTCGCCAGGCAGTTGGTCAACGAGCGGATTCAGCAGGTCAGGGATCAGTTGCCGACCGCCATAGAGACCGCCATGGGACCGATCTCCACCGGGCTCGGCGAGATCTACATGTACACGATCGAGGCCAAGCCGGAGGCCCGCAAGATAGGCGGAGAGACGTACACTCCGACCGACCTGCGCACGATCCAGGACTGGATCGTCAGGCCGCAGCTACGGACCGTTGCGGGCGTTAGCGAAGTCAATTCCGTCGGCGGGTTCGAACGGCAGTTCCAGGTGCTGCCGGACCCCGCGCAACTGATGGCCTACAAGCTCAGCTTCCGCGACATCATGGCGGCGCTCGCCTCGAACAACGCGAACGTCGGCGCCGGCTACATCGAGCGCAACGGCGAGCAGTACCTGGTCCGCACGCCGGGTCAGGTCGCGAACGTCGAGGAGATCAAGGATATCGTAATCGGTTCTCGAAACGGTTTTCCGGTGCGGGTATCCGACGTTGCCGACGTCAGGGAGGGAACGGACCTTCGCACCGGTGCGGCGACGTTGAACGGGACGGAAGTGGTGTTAGGCACCGCCATGCTGCTGATCGGCGAGAATCCCCGCACCGTCGCGCAGCGCGTCGCCGCGAAGCTCAAGGAGATCGGACGCTCGCTGCCCGAAGGAATCATCACGCACACGGTCTATGACCGCACACGCCTGGTCGAAGCAACGGTCGCGACGGTAGCGAGGAATCTCTTCGAGGGCGCGCTGCTGGTGATCGTGGTGCTCTTCCTGACGCTCGGAAACTTCAGGGCCGCGGTCGCGACCGCGTGCGTGATTCCGCTGTCCATGCTGTTCGCGATCACCGGCATGGTGGAGAACAAGATCAGCGCCAACCTCATGAGCCTGGGCGCCATCGACTTCGGCATCATCATCGACGGTGCGGTGATCATCGTGGAGAACTGTCTCCGCCTGCTGGCGCTGGAGCAGCGCCGTCTGGGCCGCGTTCTCACCCGAGAGGAACGATTCGAGACCATCCTCGCCGGCTCGCGCGAGGTCATCCGCCCCAGCCTGTTCGGCACCTTCATCATCGCCGTCGTCTATTTGCCCATCCTCACGCTCACCGGCGTCGAAGGCAAGATGTTCACGCCGATGGCTTTGACGGTGCTGATGGCGTTGACCGGCGCCAGCATCCTGTCGCTGACGTTCGTGCCGGCGGCCGTGGCGCTCGTCGTCACCGGCAGCGTCTCCGAACACGAAAATATCTTCATGCGAACGGCGCGCCGCATCTATTCGCCGCTGCTCGCGGCATCGATCCGAAACAGGTTCGGCGTGGCGGTCATCGCGGCGCTGCTCGTCGCGGTCTGCGGAATCGCGGCATCCCACATGGGCGGTGAGTTCATCCCCGGCCTCGACGAGGGAGATGCCTCGGCCGAGGTCGTCCGCATCCCTAGCGTGAGCCTTACTCAGTCGGTGGCGATGGAATCCATGCTGGAGAAGCGATTGACCAAGCTTCCAGAGGTCAAGGAGGTGTTCGCCCGCACCGGCACGGCGGAGGTTGCGACCGACCCCATGCCGCAATCCACCTCGGACAACTACGTCATGCTCAAGCCGAGAAAGGAATGGCCCGATCCGCATAAGCCGAAGGCCGCCGTCGTCGCGGAAATCCAGCAGGCCGCGGAAGGCGTCCCCGGCAGCGCCTATGGGTTCTCGCAGCCCATCCAGCAGCGCATGAATGAACTCATCTCCGGCGTTCGGAGCGATGTCGCCGTCAAGATATTCGGCGACAACCTAGACGAATTGATCCAGGCCGCGAGCCGGGTCCAAGCGGTCCTGCAGAAAGTAGAGGGGGCCGCCGACGTGAAGGCCGAGCAAGCGGCTGGATTGCCGGTGCTCACGGTCCAACTGAACCGGCAGGCCCTTGCGCGCTACGGGATCAACGTTGCCGACGTCCAGACGCTCGTCGAAATGGCCGTGGGCGGCAAGAGCGCCGGCCGTGTTTTCGAAGGCGACCGTCGCTTCGACATCGTCGTTCGACTGCCGGACAATCTGCGTTCGGACGTCGACGCGATCAGGTCGTTGCCGGTGCCGCTACCCCCGGTCGAGAACCCGGCCAAGGCGACTACCGCCCTGTGGGCCGGTTCACCGCTCGCGCAAATCCGCTACGTGCCCCTGTCCGAGCTCGCTCAGGTCGATGTCACGCCGGGTCCCAATCTGATTACCCGCGAGAATGGCAAACGGCGGATTGCCGTGACCGCCAACGTGCGGGGGCGCGATCTCAGTTCGTTCATCGCCGATGCCCAAGGCCAAGTCACCAGCAAGGTGAAGCTTCCGGCCGGTTACTGGATCGGTTGGGGCGGCCAGTTCGAACAGCTCATCTCCGCGACGCAGCGTCTGATAATCGTCGTGCCGCTCGCGCTGTTCCTGATCTTCCTGCTGCTCTTCATCAGCCTCGGATCGGCGCCCGACGCATTGCTGGTGTTCAGCGGAGTGCCGCTCGCGCTCACCGGCGGCGTCGTCGCGCTCCTGCTGCGCGGGATTCCGCTCTCGATCAGCGCCGGAATCGGCTTCATCGCGCTCTCCGGGGTCGCCGTGCTCAACGGGCTCGTCATCATCACCTTCATCGAGAAGCTTCGGCGGGAAGGCCAAGCGCTGGTGGATGCGGTCCGGGAAGGCGCGCTGACGCGGCTGCGGCCGGTCCTGATGACTGCGCTCGTCGCCTCTCTCGGCTTCGTCCCGATGGCGATCGCCACCGGCGCCGGCGCGGAGGTCCAGCGGCCCTTGGCGACGGTCGTCATCGGCGGAATCATCTCATCCACCATTCTCACTTTGCTGGTGCTGCCCGCGCTCTACGTCCTGTTCAGGCGTGAACAGCCGGCCAACGTCACGCAGAACCCATCCGCAATCCAAGGAGCAACTTCATGAAGTACATAGTTTTGCTGATCGCAACGATCCTGTTCGCCGCGACTGCTTCCGCCGAGGAATACGAAAAAGGCCCCAACGGCGGCCTGATGCTCGACGTCGCCGGCATCGACGCCGAATTGATGACCTCGGGAAACACGGTCACGTTCAACATCTTCGTTCCGAACACGCCCAAGCCGGTTTCCACCAAGGGCTACTCCGGCGCGGTCCTGATCGCGGGCGGCAGCGGCCGGGAGACCGTGACGCTCACGCCGGAGGGGGAGAATTCGCTGAAGGGCGATGCGAAGAACCCGATCCCGGCCGGCGCCACGATCACGCTGACCATCAAGACCGCCGAGGGAAAGTCCGGTCAGGCGAAGTTCAAAAAGTGAGGCCTAGGTCGGATGTCGGATCCGCGTCGAATGAAGTCGCGCGGCGCGAGCCTGGTGCTCGCTGGGCTCCTTGCGGCGGGTGCCGCATGCGACGCCGGGGCGCAACCGATGAAGGCGACGATCGTCGGGCTAGGAGCGGCGACTTGCCAGCAGTTCAACGACGACATCGGAACCCACTGATCCGGAGAGACTACCTTGGCTGGGCGCAAGGTTTCATGAGCGGAATCTTGTCCAGCAGACCGCCAGGCGTGGACGAAGGGCTCGATCTCGCCCCACCGACGTTCCCTCTCATGCGCCAACTGGATTTCCTGGATGATTTCTGCGCACGGAACGCGTCGCTTGATTTTTCGGACGGCGTGGCCGCCCTCTACAAGCGGTTGCGTCCGGAGGGAAAGACGTGAAAGGGGCGGGCTCTAGACGTCTCGCCGCACTGAAGGGAACTATGATGAAACAGGCCCTATCAAGCGCAAAGATGCGATTTCAGGTCGAGGGGATGGACTGCGCCTCCTGCGCGACCAAGATCGAGAACGCCGTGCGACGAATGCCCGGAGTCATCGACGTATCCGTTTCCGTCGCCGGCGGCACCATCACTGTCGGGCACGACGGCATCGATCGCGACGACATCGGCAATCGGATTTCCAGCCTTGGTTATCGGGTGGCTCGGGCCGAGAGCGACCGTTTTGCGGGCGAGGGAAGTAAAGCCTCTCCCGGGCCCAGTTCGGGCGACGATGGTGCCGCCCCTTGGTGGCGCACCCGAAAGGGAATGCTCGCGGTCGGATCGGGCATCGCTCTCGCTGCGGCATTCGGGCTGGGCAAGGCCGTACCAGCCACCGAGCACTGGGCTTTTCTGGTTGCGATGCTGATCGGCCTCGTTCCGATCGCGCGCCGCGCCATCGTCGCTGCGAGCGCCGGGACGCCGTTCTCAATCGAAATGCTGATGTCGATCGCTGCCGTCGGCGCGGTGATCATCGGGGCGACCGAGGAGGCCGCGACCGTCGTCTTTCTGTTTCTGATCGGAGAACTCCTGGAAGGAGTTGCCGCAGACCGCGCCCGCGCCAGCATCCAAGGGCTGACGGCACTCGTTCCGAAGACCGCTCGCATCGAGGAGGACGGTCGGGTCCGGGACGTGCCCGCCGACAGCCTCGAAATCGGAGCGACGATCCAGGTCAGGCCCGGCGACCGCGTCCCTGCCGACGGTGTCGTCCTCTCCGGAGAGAGCACAGTCGACGAAGCGCCAGTCACCGGCGAGAGCACGCCCGTCCGGAAGGGTGCGGACGCGAGCTTGTTCGCCGGCACGGTCAACGGCGACGGCCTGCTGCGGGTGCGGGTGACCACCGGGGCGGCCGACAACACCATCGCGCGCGTGGTACGCCTGGTCGAGGAGGCGCAGGAGTCCAAGGCGCCGACCGAGCGCTTCATCGACAGGTTCTCACGGTACTACACACCCGGGGTGGCCATGGTTGCGGCCCTTGTCGCTGTCGCACCTCCGCTTCTGTTCGGCGGTGACTGGGTCGGCTGGATCTACAAGGGGCTGGCCGTCCTCCTGATCGGATGTCCCTGCGCTCTCGTCATCTCCACGCCCGCGGCGATCGCCGCCAGCCTGTCCGCCGGCGCCCGCCGGGGACTTCTGCTCAAGGGCGGCGCGGTTCTCGAGCAGATCGGCCGGATCACCGTGGCCTGTTTCGACAAGACTGGCACGCTCACCGCGGGCAAGCCGCAGGTGACGGACATCGTCGGCTTTGCCCATAGCGAGAAGGACGTTCTGCGGATGGCCGCAGCGCTCGAATCCGGATCGAGCCATCCGCTTGCGACCGCGATCCTGTCCAAGGCTGCGGCGGAGAAGACGCGGATCCCGCCGGGCTCCAACGCCTCGGCCATCGGAGGCAAAGGCGTGCGCGCTATCGTGGAAGGAATGGAGGTTTTTCTCGGTTCGCCCAAGGCGGCTGCGGAATTGGCGGCCGTCACGGATGCTCAGCAGGCGCGGATCGCGGTGCTAAACGACGAGGGAAAGACCGTCTCTCTGCTCGTCCTGGACGACAAGATCGCAGGCGCCGTCGCCATGCGCGACGAGCCCCGTCCGGACGCGGAGCAGGGCCTCAAGCTGCTGTCCGATGCCGGCATCCGCACGGTGATGCTGACGGGCGACAACCGGCGGACCGCTGCCGCGATCGGCGAGCAACTCGGGATCGATGTCGAGGCCGAGCTCTTGCCCGAGGACAAGCAGCGCATCGTGGGCCGGCTCCAGAAGCAGGGCTTCGTGGTGGCGAAGGTCGGCGACGGCATCAACGACGCGCCGGCGCTCGCCGCCGCCGACGTCGGCATCGCGATGGGCGGCGGCACGGACGTGGCCCTCGAGACGGCCGATGCCGCCGTGCTGCACGGGCGGGTGGCCGACGTGGCGGCCATCATCGACCTCTCCAAACGCACCATGACGAACATCCACCAGAACATCGCCGTCGCGCTGGGGCTGAAGGCCGTCTTCCTGATCACCACGGTCGTCGGGATCACCGGCCTTTGGCCGGCCATCCTGGCCGATACCGGGGCGACCGTGCTGGTGACCCTGAACGCGCTGCGTCTGCTCAAGCCCTCGGGAGGGTAGCATGAAAGCGCCGGCTGCCACCTTTGCGAACTCTATCCTAGCTCTGTTGCTCTCAGCGACGATGATCGGCCAAGCCAACGCCCGCGGCAGCATGGCCAGTGAAAGACCCTGGGCAGCCGAACACATCGAGGGACTGCCCAAGGATCTCCGCCGTCACGTCGAGGGGCACGCCAACGCCTGCGGCAATCCGCCGGCCGCGGCGCACTATTTTTCGGTGTTCATCGAAGCCTCGGGAATGCGCTTTAGGGCACAGCACTTCGAAGACTTCGCCTGCGCCAGGCCGTCTCTCGTTTGCCACCCGAGCGGCTGCCTCCACGAAGTATTCGTGGATGACGGAAGGCACCAGCGGCTCGTCTTCAGCGTCTACGCGTGTGACATGAAGTTGACGAACGAGGGCGGGACGGCGGGCATCCAGGTCGGCGATGCCGCGGGTGTCAGGTCGTTCGCTTGGAACGGCCGGCGCTGAGAGCAACGAAAACCGACCGGTAGGCTGTCCCAATGTCCTCGGCGTCGAGCAGGGGGCTCCCTGTCGGCGGCATCTGTGCGGCAGTTACGCTCGCGCCAATGGGTCAAGCTCCGAGGCCGCGCGCAACGAGCGTGATCCGGTCAGGATCGCACCCCAGACCATGCCCAGTGTCATGACCAGGATCGTCGTCGTGACCGCATGCTCGAGTTTTCCCTTGAAGAGCTGCACACTAGTCGTCCGAAACGGGCGCCCCGGAGCGGACGTGGTGTGACGGCCGATCGTGCCGTCGAAGAGCGGCGATAGTCATGTCTGGCCTCCTGGATTCGTTGTCGGTCCGTCGGCCGGCCTCTCCAAGATGGCCAAAGCGGCATTTGAAAACCAGATGAGGCGGGGGCGAGAGATATAGGAATTTCATAAATAAGGGGGCTTGCCCGCCCGGCCGTCATCGCTGTCCGCGCCCCGGGGCTTTATGAGATTCCTATAACTTCGCCACAGGCTTCATCTCGAAAACCTATGACCGAGCTGGCATCTCAGCGCGGTCAATAGTCCCGGCCGGCATCCGGGGACATGCGTCCATGTCTTCCGCGAGCCCGTCGGGTCTCTGAGAGAAGTTGCACCGCATTCCAGGCGCAACGAGGAGCGATCCGATGATGGACATTCTGATGTTGGCGCTGGGTCTTGGCTTCTTTGCGCTCGCGATCGGCTACACCTACGTCTGCGAACGGCTGTGAGGGGGCGGATCATGGTCTTCGACTATGCGCTCGCCGGCGCCGTCTCGTCGGCCTGCTGGTCTATCTCACCTACGCGCTGCTGCGGCCCGAACGGTTCTGAGCCGTGCTGCTGCTCATCGAATTACTGCTGGCGGACGCCGTGCTCGTCGCCGGCTTGCTGACGGTGCTGCTGCCGCTGCTGCGCCCGGCACCAAGCTTGAAGGGTTGATTCCATGACCATGGTCGGTTGGCTCCAGATCGTTCTGTTCTGCGTCATCATCGTCGCACTCACAAAGCCGCTCGGCTGGTACATGACGCGCGTGTTCGCCGGCGAGCGGACATTCCTGTCGCCGGTGCTGCGGCCGATCGAGGCCGGTATCTACTGGGTGTCCGGCGTCGACGAGAAGCGCGAGCAGCACTGGCTGAACCTACACGGTCGCCATGCTGCTGTTCCATGTCGGTGGCTTCCTCGTCATCTATGGCGTGATGCGACTGCAGGCCATGCTGCCGTTCAATCCCGCCGGGCAGGGCGCGGTTGCCGAAGATCTGTCCTTCAACACTGCCGTCTCCTTCATCACCAACACCAACTGGCAGAACTACGGCGGCGAAAGCACGCTGTCCTATCTGACCCAGATGGTCGGCCTGACGCATCAGAACTTCCTGTCGGCCGCGACCGGCATCGCGCTGGCGCTGGCTCTGATCCGCGGCTTCTCGCGCGCCTCGATGCGCACCGTCGGCAATTTCTGGGTCGACGTCACCCGCTGCACGCTCTACGTGCTGCTGCCTATGTGCGTCGTCTACACGCTGTTCCTGGTCTGGGAGGGCATACCGCAGACGCTCGGAGATTACGTCGAGGCGACCACGCTCGAAGGCGCCAAGCAGACCATCGCGGTCGGCCCGGTGGCTTCCCAGGTCGCGATCAAGATGCTGGGCACCAACGGCGGCGGCTTCTTCAACGCCAACGCGGCGCATCCGTTCGAGAACCCGACAGCGCTGTCGAACTTCGTGCAGATGCTGTCGATCTTCGCGCTCGGTGCCGCGCTCACCAACGTGTTCGGCCGCATGGTCGGCGACCAGCGCCAGGGCTGGGCGATCCTCGCCGTGATGGGCGTGCTGTTCGTCGCCGGCGTCGCCGTCACCTATTGGGCGGAAGCCAGCGGCACCTCGACGCTCCAGGCACTCGGCCTGACCGGCGGCAACATGGAGGGCAAGGAGGTCCGCTTCGGCATCGTTGCCTCCTCGCTGTTCGCCGTCGTCACCACTGCCGCCTCGTGCGGCGCCGTCAATGCCATGCATGACAGCTTCACCGCGCTCGGCGGCATGATCCCGCTGATCAGCATCGAGCTCGGCGAGATCATTGTCGGCGGCGTCGGGGCCGGCATGTACGGCATGCTGCTGTTCGTCATCCTCGCGATCTTCGTTGCGGGCCTGATGGTCGGGCGCACCCCCGAATATGTCGGCAAGAAGATCGAGGCGCGCGAGGTCAAGATGGCGATGCTGGCCATCCTGGTTCTGCCGCTGATGATCCTCGGCTGGACCGCGGTCGGCGTGGTCTATCCGGCGGCCGTCGCCTCCACGGCGAATGCCGGCCCGCACGGTTTCACCGAAGTGCTCTACGCCTACACCTCGGCGGCCGGCAACAACGGCTCGGCCTTCGCGGGTCTTACGGGCAATACCTTCTTCTACAATCTGACGCTGGCCAGCGCGATGTTCGTCGGCCGCTTCTTCATGATCGTGCCGGCGATGGCGATCGCGGGATCGCTGGCGGAGAAGAAATCGATCCCGCCGTCGATGGGCACGTTCCCGACCACCGGAGGCCTGTTCGTCGGCCTCGTCGTCGGCGTCATCCTGATCGTGGGCGGCCTGACCTTCTTCCCGGCGCTGGCGCTCGGCCCGATCGTCGAGCATCTGGCGATGAACGCCGGCAACCTGTTCTGATTGTCTGGAGTGACTTCCATGGATACGACCAAAATGCAAAAGCGTGGGGCCGTCTCGGCGATGCTCGATCCCAGGATCGTGCTGCCCGCAATCCGCGCCTCCGTCACCAAGCTCGATCCGCGCCTGATGATCAAGAACCCCGTGATGTTCGTGGTCGAGATCGTCGCTGCGCTCACCACCGTGATCTTCCTGCGCGACCTCGTCACCGCCGGCGCCGGTCTCGGCTTCACCTTCCAGATCATCGTTTGGCTCTGGTTCACGGTGCTGTTCGCCAATTTCGCCGAAGCCGTGGCCGAGGGTCGGGGCAAGGCGCAGGCCGAGACGCTGCGCAAGACCCGCACCGAGAGCCAGGCCAAGCTCCTGACCGGCGTCGGCGCGGCCTTCAGGCTCGTGCCGGGCACCAGCCTGAAGGTCGGCGACATCGTGCTGGTCGAGGCCGGCGACACCATTCCGTCCGACGGCGAGGTGATCGAGGGCGTGGCCTCGGTCAACGAGGCCGCCATCACCGGCGAGTCCGCGCCCGTGATCCGCGAATCCGGCGGCGACCGTTCGGCGGTCACCGGCGGCACGCAGGTGCTGTCCGACTGGATCCGGGTCCGCATTACCGCCGCCCAGGGCTCGACCTTCATCGACCGCATGATCAAGCTGGTCGAGGGGGCCGAGCGGGCGAAGACGCCGAACGAGATTGCGCTCAACATCCTGCTCGCCGGCCTCACCATCATCTTCGTGTTCGCCACCGTCACCATTCCGAGCTATGCCGCCTATGCCGGCGGCTCGATATCGGTGGTCGTGCTGGTCGCGCTGTTCGTGACGCTGATCCCGACCACGATCGGTGCGCTGCTCTCGGCGATCGGCATCGCCGGCATGGACCGCCTGGTGCGCTTCAACGTGTTGGCCATGTCCGGCCGCGCCGTCGAGGCGGCCGGCGACGTCGACACGCTGCTGCTGGACAAAACCGGCACCATCACGCTCGGCAACCGTCAGGCGACCGCGTTTCGCCCCGTCCGCGGCGTCACCGAGCAGGAGCTCGCGGACGCGGCGCAACTCGCTTCGCTCGCGGACGAGACGCCGGAAGGCCGTTCCATCGTCGTGCTGGCGAAGGAGAAATACGGCATCCGCGGCCGCGACATGGCCGAGCTGGGCGCGACCTTCATCCCGTTCACGGCGCAGACCCGGATGAGCGGCGTCGATGCCGGCGGCTCGTCGGTGCGCAAGGGTGCGCTCGATGCCATGCTGAACTATGTCGGTGGCTGCGGGCCGCTTGCGGTTGCTTCCGGCAACACGGCGCGGGCGATGCAGCCTGCCGCGCTTTCCGAGGTCGGCCGTGAGATCCAGGCGATTGCCGATGAAGTCTCGAAATCCGGCGGCACGCCCCTTGCCGTCGCCAAGAATGGCAAGCTGCTCGGAATCGTGCAGCTCAAGGACATCGTCAAGGGCGGCATCCGGGAGCGCTTCGCCGAGCTGCGCCGCATGGGCATCCGCACCATGATGATCACGGGCGACAATCCGATGACGGCGGCGGCCATCGCGGCCGAGGCGGGCGTCGACGACTTCCTGGCGCAGGCAACGCCCGAGGACAAGCTGAAGCTGATCCGCGACGAGCAGGCCATGGGCAAGCTGGTCGCGATGTGCGGCGACGGCACCAACGACGCGCCGGCGCTCGCGCAGGCCGACGTCGGCGTCGCCATGAACACCGGCACTCAGGCCGCCCGCGAGGCCGGCAACATGGTCGACCTCGATTCCAACCCGACCAAGCTGATCGAGGTGGTCGAGATCGGCAAGCAGCTGTTGATGACGCGCGGCGCGCTGACGACGTTCTCGATCGCCAACGACGTCGCCAAGTATTTCGCGATCATCCCCGCGATGTTCCTGGCGTTCTATCCGCAGCTTGGCGTGATCAACGTCATGAACCTGTCGAGCCCGCAGAGCGCCATCCTGTCGGCGATCATCTTCAACGCGCTCGTCATCATTGCGCTGATCCCGCTGGCGCTGAAGGGCGTCGCCTACCGCGCGGTCGGTGCCGGCGCGCTGCTCCGGCGCAACCTCCTGATCTACGGCCTCGGCGGCATCGTCATTCCCTTCATCGGCATCAAGGCGATCGACCTCGCGGTGACCGCCTTGCACCTGGCTTGACATGTCGATGCCAGCGACGAAGCGGTCCTGCCAGACCCTCATCCTGAGGAGCGCGGTACGCGCGACTCGAAGGATGAAGGCGCGGCTGGTGGCCTCGCCCTTCGAGACGCCGCGCAGGCGCGGCTCCTCAGGGTGAGGCTCTGGCTTCAAAGACGAAATAACTGGAGATCCAACATGCTCAGAGAAATCCGCCCCGCCGTCGTCCTGTTGCTGGCGCTCACCGCCATCACCGGCCTTGCCTACCCGCTCGCGATGACCGCCATTGCCGGCACGTTGTTTCCCGTGCAGGCACAGGGCAGCCTGATCGAAAAGGACGGCAAGGTCGTCGGCTCCTCGCTCATCGGGCAGGAGTTCAGGGACGACAAATATTTCCACGGCCGCCCCTCGGCGACGGTCGCCCCCGACCCGAACGATCCGACCAAGACGGTGCCGGCCCCCTACAACGCCGCCAATTCGGGCGGCTCCAATCTGGGCCCGACCAGCAAGGCGTTGGCCGACCGGCTGAAGGAGGATGTGGACAAGCTCAAGACCGAAAACCCGAACGCGGCGGTGCCTGTCGATCTGGTCACCACCTCGGCCAGCGGCCTCGATCCCGATATCTCGCCGGAAGCTGCGGAATTCCAGGTGCCGCGGGTGGCGAAGGCGCGGAATATGTCGGAAGACGCCGTGCGCCGGCTCGTGGCTTCCAACGTTCAAGGCCGAATGCTCGGCTTGCTCGGCGAACCCAGGGTTAACGTTCTGGCGCTGAATCTCGCCCTGGATCGTTCCTCGGCGAAGTAGCGGTCTAGGCTCGGAATGCCCGGATAATTATATTGTCCTGATGGTTCAACAGCGCCGCGATCCCGAACAACGTCCGTCGCCCGAGGCGCTGCTGGAAGCTGCGCGCCGGGAGGAAGGTGGGAGCGGCAAGCTGAAGATCTTCGTCGGCGCAGCGCCCGGCGTCGGCAAGACCTACGAGATGCTGCAGAGCGCCCACGCCAGGTGCAAGGCCGGCGTCGACGTCGTGGTCGGCTTCGTCGAGACGCACGGCCGCGCCGAAACCGAGGCGCTGGTGCGCGGGCTCGAAGTGATCCCGCGCAAACGGCTCGACTACCGCGACCAGATCGTCGAGGAGATGGATCTCGATGCGGTGATCGCGCGCCGGCCGCAGATCGCACTGGTCGACGAGCTCGCCCACACCAACGCCGCCGGCAGCCGCCATCCCAAGCGTTATCTCGACGTCGAGGAATTGCTGTCGCACGGCATCGACGTATATACCGCCGTCAACATCCAGCACATCGAAAGCCTGAACGACGTCGTCGCCCAGATCACCCATGTCCGGGTGCGCGAGACGGTGCCCGACTCCGTGTTCGACCGCGCCGATGCCATCGAGCTGATCGACCTCACGCCAGACGATCTCATCCAGCGGCTGAAGGAGGGCAAGGTCTATGTGCCCAAGCAGGCCGAGCGGGCTCTGGAGCACTATTTCTCGTCGGGCAATCTGACCGCCTTGCGCGAGCTTGCGCTGCGGCGGACCGCCGAGCGGGTCGACGAGCAGCTGCTCACTCACATGCAGGCAAATGCGATTCCCGGGCCCTGGGCTGCGGGCGAGCGGATCCTGGTCTGCGTCAGCGAGGATCCGCGCGCGGCTGGCCTCGTGCGCTACGCCAAGCGGCTGGCCGACCGGCTGCATGCGCCGTTCACCGCGCTCTCGATCGAGACCCGGCGCTCGCTGCAATTGTCCGACGAGGAGCGCGACCGGCTCGCCGACACGCTGCGGCTGGCGGAATCGCTCGGCGGCGAGGCGCTGACGATTCCCGCGGTCGGCCGCCGCATCGCTGACGACCTCGTCAGTTTCGCACAAGGCAACAACGTCACCCAGATCGTGATCGGAAAATCGACACGCTCGCGCTGGTTCGAATTGACGCGCGGCTCGGTCGTGCATGATCTGGTCCGCCGCGCGGGCAATATCAGCGTTCACGTCATCCCCGGCGATGAGCTTCCAGCCGAGGATGCACCCAAGACGGCGGTGCAGACCGGTGCGCGATCCGAACCATTCGATGCCATGCCCTATCTCAAG
Organism: Bradyrhizobium sp. 159; assembly: GCF_023073795.1. Lineage (NCBI taxonomy): Bacteria > Pseudomonadati > Pseudomonadota > Alphaproteobacteria > Hyphomicrobiales > Nitrobacteraceae > Bradyrhizobium > Bradyrhizobium sp. 159. The sequence continues at coordinate 47,518 of NZ_JADPKE010000032.1, forward strand.
GCGCTCGGGATCGTCTTGGTCGGCCTTGGTGCCGCCGAGTTGATCCGGCCCTATTTCGGCATTGAGAACGTCGATCTCGTGCTGCTGACCTCGGTCGTGGCGGTTGCCGTGCGCTACGGCCTGTGGCCGTCGCTGCTGGCGACGGTGACGGCGTCGCTATGCTACAATTTCTTCTTCATCCCGCCGATCTACACCTTCACCATCACCGACCCGACGAACGTCGCCGCGTTCTTTCTGTTCATGGTGGTGGCCATGCTGGTCTCCAACGTCGCCGCGCGCGTGCGCATCCAGGCCGACACCGCCATCGGCCGGATCAGGATGACCGAGCAGCTCTACGCCTTCAGCCGCAAGCTCGCCGGCACTGCGACGCTCGACGACGTGCTGTGGGCCACCGCCTACCAGATCGCGCTGATGCTGAAGGTCCGCGTCGTGCTGCTGCTGCCGGAAGAGGGCCTGCTCACGGTGAAATCCGGCTACCCGCCGGAAGACGATCTGGACCAGGCCGACCTCGCCGCGGCGAATTGGGCCTGGAGCAACGACCGCACGCAGGCCGCGGCTCGGACACGCTGCCGGGTGCAAAGCGGCTGTTTCTGCCGATGCGCACCGGGCGCGGCCCGATCGGCGTGATCGGCATCGACGACGACCGCACCGGGCCGCTGCTGACGCCGGACCAGCGCCGGCTGCTCGACGCACTGGTCGACCAGGGCGCGCTCGCGATCGAGCGCGTGCTGCTGGTCGAGGACATGGATCGCGTCAAGCGCACCGTCGAATCCGAGCGCCTGCGCTCGGCGCTCCTGACCTCGATCTCGCACGATCTGAAGACGCCGCTCGCCTCGGTTTTGGGCGCGGCTTCGACCATGCGCGATCTCGCCGGCGCGCTCTCCGACACCGAGAAGCGCGATCTGCTGGCGACCGTCATCGACGAATCCGAGCGGCTCAACCGCTTCATCGCCAATCTACTCGACATGACCAAGCTCGAATCCGGCGCGATCGTGCCGAACACGGCGCTGCACGATCTCGGCGAGATCGTGGGCAGTGCGCTGCGGCGCGCGGCCAAGATCCTCGGAAGCCACAGGGTCGAGCTGGCGCTGGCCGCCGATCTGCCGATGCTGGAGCTGGACGCCGTGCTGTTCGAGCAGGTGTTGTTCAATCTGCTCGACAATGCCGCCAAATATTCGCCTCCGGACACGACGATCTCGCTCCGCAGCCGGCGCGATCGCGATCATGTCGTGCTCGAGATCGCGGACGAGGGCGCCGGCATCCCGCCGGACGAGCTCGAGAGCGTGTTCGACAAGTTCTACCGTGCGCAGAAGGGCGATCACGTCCGTCCCGGCACGGGGCTCGGTCTTGCCATCTCGCGCGGCTTCGTCGAGGCGATGCGCGGCACGATCTCGGCCGCCAACCGCAGCGACCGGAGCGGCGCCATCCTCACCATCCGTCTTCCCGTTCCGGCGCAGAGCCGCGCACTGGATACCGCCGCATGAGCGCTGCTGCCCCGATCAAGGTCCTGGTCGTCGACGACGAGCCGCCGATCCGCAAATTGCTGCGGATGGGGCTAACCACGCAAGGCTATGAAATTCTCGAGGCGTCGAACGGAAAAATGGCGCTGGAGAAGCTTGAGGAAGCGCCGGCGCTGATCATTCTCGATCTCGGCCTGCCCGACGTGCAAGGACACGAACTGCTGCGCACCATCCGCGCCCGCAACGAAAGCGTGCCCATCGTGGTGCTGTCGAGCCGCGGCGACGAGGCCGGCAAGGTCAAGGCACTCGACCTTGGCGCGGACGACTATCTGACCAAGCCGTTCGGCATGGAGGAACTCCTGGCCCGCCTGCGCACCGCGCTGCGCCACCAACTACAGGTCCAGGGCGAACGCCCGGTATTCCGCACCGGCGATCTCTCGGTCGACCTCGTCCGCCGCATCGTCAAGGTCGGCGAACGAGACGTCAAGCTGTCGCCGAAGGAATATGACCTCCTTCGCGTGCTGGTGCAGCACGCCGGCAAGGTGCTGACCCACCGCTTCCTGCTGAAGGAGCTGTGGGACGAACTGACCGATGCGCAATACCTGCGCGTCTATGTCCGACAGCTCCGGCAGAAGATCGAGGCTGATCCGGAACGGCCGCAGTATTTGCTCACGGAAACTGGCATTGGATACCGGTTGCGGGCGGCCGAATGATGCAAGCTATTGGCTGGCTTCTGCCGAGCGCGCTCCGATGTCTGCTTTTGAGAAGTAGCTGACCCGGGTCTTGGCGGTCGAGAGCTTCCTAGACCATACGACCCGTTCCCGCCTATGCCGTCCTCCCTGCGAACGGCTGTCTTAGGAAGCCTCCAAATCGTCCGAGATTGACGGCCGAATCGGGCGGTGCGGTGGTACACAGCGGTGGTCACAAAACTCGACCGAACTTTTCGGGAATCCTTGCTTTCCGCGGGTTTTCGCGCGTTCGCGGCATAGGGGATGAGAGTCCCACTCTCTCCTCCACCCCTATTGGACAGCGCAGAAGTCCTTCGAAATCAGGCATTTCTCGAACCGCCGGAAAATGACGGTGTAGCATCACGGTGTAGCACCGCGGCGGCCCAAGTTTGCCATCATTGAGACGCCGGTCAAAGGTGAATCGGATCTCCCCAGTCATCCGGCTGGCCCGAGCAGCCGATGGCCTCGCCCGAACAGTGAGCCAATCGCAACCTTGTTGACCAACCACAGCGCCAAGGTGGAGGTTCGTCGGGTCGGGAGCGGCCATACCGCGTCTCGATCGCTCCGCGCCGATTCTCTCCTTTTCCCTTTCTCCGCGGCTTCGCTCGCTTCTTGTATGACGTGGGGAGACGCCGCCGGCTTATCGCGTGTCCGTGCCCGGCCTTCGCGGCGGCTCGGGAATGAGGCGCGAGCTGCGCTGGCCGGTGAAATACGACCAGAGCCACTGCCGCTGCACGCGGAGGCGGTTCTGCAGCTGCGGCAAGAAGAGGACATGAACGAACGCCCACAACAGCCACGTCAGGAAGCCGCTTGTGCGCAGCCAGCCCCGCTCCAGCACTGCGTAATTCTTGCCGACGACGGCCATGTTTCCCTTGTCAAAATACCGGAACGGACGTTTGGCCTCACGCCCTGCCACCTCTTTCGCGATCAGCCCCCCTACGTACCGCCCTTCCTGAATCGCCGCCTGCGCCACGCCGGGCACCGGACGTTCGTTTTGCATGACCGACGCAGCGTCGCCAACGACGAATACTCCGGGCGCGTCCATGACCTTCAGGAACGGGTCAACGATCGCCCGCCCCACGCGGTCGGTACTGGCACCCAGCATCTTGGGAATCGGCGTGCCGCGACCCCTGCGGTCCACAGCACCGTCGCGCTCGGGATCCTGTTCCCGCCGGCAGTTACGCCCTTGTCGTCGACTGTCTCGACCTTGACGTCTGTCACGACCCTCACACCAAGCTTCTCGAGGCGCCTGGCCACTCTGCGCGACACGGCCTCAGAAAAAGTAGGCAGAATCCGCTTAGCCCCGTCGAGTAGAATGATGCTGGCCTTCACCATGTGCGCCAGGGATGCCGCGAGTTCCACGCCGGTGGGACCCGCGCCGACCAGGACGAATGTCATCTGTCGTGCGCGTTCGCGCTCGTCCTCCGTTGTTGCGGCCAGTTCGAACGCGCCCAGGATTTTGGCCCGGATCGTCTCGGCGTCACTGAGGTTCTTGAGGCTCGGTGCATATCGGGCGAACTCGTCGTGCCCGAAATAGCTCGGGCGCATGCCGGTCGCGACCACCAGATAATCGAAAGGGACTTTGCGGACGCCGACTCCCGGCGAGGACGCCTCGATCGTGCGGCGAGCAAGGTCGACGCCGGTGACCTCCGCAAGCAGGACAGTGAGGTTTCGCTGCTTTACCTCGAGCTGACGGATCGGCGCGGCGATTTCGGCAGGAGGGGATTTTCATCTACCAGGGGCCCCGTCTTGATCATCCATGGTGCTGCCGCGGGACACGAAGATCGACCGCGACATCCCGATTCCGCGGCGGCCGATCCTGCCCGATCTTCACGGAGCGACGTTCCTCGCTTCCGACCACTCTTCCACCATACCGGTCGCCGCCGCCGAGCTCGTCAGACGTCAAATGTACGGTCGCGGGAAAATCGATCTGCTTCAAGCCAGACTAATCGGCGCAGAATAGTCGGAGCTGCACCAAAATTGCGTCAGAGCCCGATTTTGACCCCTTCGTGCGGCGGGGTTTCTGATAGCGCTCGTCTCGTCGGAGCTGGCCGGGATAGCGGAGGCGAGACGAGCGCGCGGCGTGATCGTCGTCTCGGCTTTTGAACCGTCAGCTGTCGTTGCCGGTCAAAATCAGATGAACTTTAAGGATTCGTTTCAAGGATTCCTTTTTTAAGGATTCGATTTTCCAAGGATTCGAGTTGCTGGAAATCAGAATTTCAAGATTCGATTTCAAGGATGCTTTTTCAAGGGTTCGACTATCGGCGGGAGCCACCGGCGCGCCCTTCGGCGGCCGCCGGCACCGAACCCGGACCGGCGCTCGGCGAATGCCGCACAATGCCGAAGCTCCGTTCTATCTTCGAGGCGGCCCTGTCGCCGCCGAGAGGGCTGGCGGAAGCGTCAACTGATGCGTGTGCACCACCCTCTCTCACTGCCCGCGCGCCGCCGGCTGCGACCACGGGTGGTTTCGGCAGCTTGCTCCAGAATTTCGGCGTGGGAGTTCAGGGTCCGCGGCGGCGCGCGCACCGCGTCCGTACGGGATGCGTCGGCCCGCCGGAACAGGGCGCGCCCGCCGGGCGAGGCGCACCAAGCCTCGTCAAGACCGGACACGGCCGGTTCGCCAAGTCGGCCGAGAGAAGTGCGAGACCTAACCGCTCTTTGCAGCGCGATGGAAAGCTTCGACCTTCACCAGGTCTTTCGAGTGAGTGCCCTCGCGATCGGTCTTGGTCTTCGAGTCCACGCCGGCAGGTCGTACCGACCCGATGGCCTCTGCGACATTATCCGGTCCGAGGCCGCCGGCTAGTATGACCGGGGTGCGAACAGTCTCGACTATCCATCGGCTGATGCTCCAGTCGTGCGTCACGCCCTGCGCACCGATCTGAGGATCACCAGCGCGATGACTGTCGAGCAGAATCCATTCGACAATTCCATCGTACGCGCGCGCCAACTCCAGCGCCTCTCGTCCCGTCACAGGTACGCTGCGCATGAACTTCATGCCCGTTAGAGACCTTCGCAGCGCCACAACGTGATCAGGCGTAAGCAATTCGTTCGACGCGCCAAGGTGCACGATCGGCGGATCGATCTCCCCCGCCATCCGTTCGATAAGAGCGAGATTCGACGAGAGGAACAGCGCCGATACTACAGACGGCGCTCGGATCGCCTTCGTCACGGTCGCTGCCTTGTGAACCGCAAGCTCGCGAGGGAATGCGCCATCGCGGCCTGTCAAGATTGTTCGCTTAAATCGCAGTGCACGACAGGACCAGAGCGGCGGATCCCACGATGGGAGCATGAGCATCTGCTCGAAGCAGTTCAGCAGCGCCTTGATGCAAACCCACAAGCCATGCGCCAGCGTCGCGAGACGGTCGAGCATCCGTTCGGCACGATGAAGGCACGCATGGGCGCGACGCACTTCCTGACCAAAACGCTTCCAAACGTAGCGGCCGAGATGGCGCTCTCGGTTCTGGTCTACAATCTGACACGGGTCATGAACATCATCGGAACGAAACGGCTAATCACTGCGATCGCGGCCTGAGACGTCCTCGGCACCTGGCTCTCTGAACCGACCTCCGTGAGACCGTTTTTACACGACCAAGACCCGTTGCTGACGTCGTTGAGATCTTCGTTTGCACCTCAGCGATCGCAGTTGGTAAGGTCATCCGATATGTTTGGGCGATCTAACCACCTTGTCTCACACTATCGAGAAATTGCTCCTTTTCGCCAGGCGCGTAACCCTGCGAAGCACCATAATATGGTTCATTGTAGCCATGGTCGGGTGCGGGCCGGTATTGGATCGGCGGCCCGGATGGTGCGTAGGCAAAACCCGAAGCGGGATCTGAGGCCACCATCCCGCGATCGGCACGAACAACAACGTGCGGCCGGTGCGGGTGGTGCACCGTAGCCGCGTTCGCGGATGCCGCTAGGGTGATCAAAAGGCTCAACGCCAAAATAGAACGCATTGCTTTTTCTCCAATCGAGAACCACGCCTTCTTAGCTAGGAATCGGGTCGCGCCGTCCCAACGAGTGCGGCTTCACGATTAGTCAAATCGGTGGCATCACGCGCGCCGGGCCTCTACTTCATCCTGGTTGGGCAAATCCTATGACCGGTCCGGCGCCTGCGAGAACGCGATTGTCTCAAAACGATTTGAGCCCTGCGGCCGGCCGGTTTGCAGTTGGCCCGTTTGAGACCTTGCGATGGGCCTTGAAGATGTCCGCTCATCGGGGATGACCGGAAGCCATCGCGGGAGGAGTAAATCGACGCGATTGAACCAAACCGGACTCGAGCATCCACCGAAGTGACGTCTCGTAACCGATCTTGCATTTCAGCCGGAGACCTCCAACCAAAGTTACCGATACCCACCGTGCGATTGTGAAAGTATTTCTGCTGATCAGAACGATCTCATCTCATATCTCGTTGGAATAAGTCGGCGGCTTGGTTCGTTCTCATCACGTGCCGGTTTTGCCGGATACCTTCGCAGCGCGCGGAAACAGCTCGCAATAATTCTGAGCACACTGCTGGAGACGTTTTATCATGAGCAAAAATCGTGGCGTCGTCTCCACCAAGCCCGGAGAAGTCCAGGTTCAGGACATCGCCGATCCCAAGTTCGAGGACCCGCGAGGCCGCAAGATCGAACATGGCGTTATACTAAAGGTCGTTTCGACCAATATCTGCGGATCCTGGCGCGCACGACAAGGCGGCCAAGACCGGCAGCCTCAGTCTTCGCCTGGGCCTTGGCTGGTCCAAGTCCAACTCCTTCCACACCGGCCAGACGCCGGTCCTTCGCTACAATGGTCAGCTCATGATGGCGCTGCTGAACGGCCGCCTACCGATCGCGAAGATTGTCAATGCCAAGGCGATCAGCCTGGAAGATGCGCCGAAGGGCTACGCCCAATTCGACAAGGGCGTCGCCGCCAAGTTCGTGCTCGATCCACACGGCTTGTTGCCCAAGGCTGACTGATTATCCTCAATTAGGAGTTCGACTGTCATGATGGCAATGAAAAAGTCGGCGATGAAGAAAACATTCATCAGCGGCGCCCTCGCATTGCTGGTTTTGGCTTATCCGGCTTACGCCTTGGCGCAACAGCCGCCGGCGGCAGCCTCGGCTGCCAAGACCGAACAATCCACTAAGCAAACTGCGGAAGCGTCCTTCATGGCCAAAAACCAGGCCGCCATGAGCAAGATGATGAAGGACATGGCGGCGAAGCCAACCGGCAATGTCGATGCTGACTTCATAGCGATGATGATTCCTCACCACCAGGGCGCCGTTGATATGGCAGAGGCTGAGTTGCAGTACGGCCATAATAAGAAATTGCGCGCGATCTCGAGGAACATCATTGCCATGCAGCGCAAGCAGATCGGCGCAATGAGGGCGGCGCTCGATCAGCCAGTTTCCGTGGCGAACTCATCCGCGGCGCAGTCCGGTCACGCCTCTCAAAACGGCGCCCGATCCGACGCGACGCGCTGAAGCCAGGCAATCCACCCACTGTTCCGCGTTTCACATCGCGCATCGAAAAGGAGAGCGTAATGCACATGCTGGATTGGAACACCTATCGACAGCAGCTTGTCGCCGGCGTCGGCGGCTTCGGGAAACTCAACCCAGATATCGTCAGGGGCTACACCACCCTGAGTCGGGCTGGCCAGAAGGCCAGTCAGCTCGATGAAAAGACGCGCGAACTCATAGCGCTCGCGGTCGCCATCACATTGCGCTGCGACGGCTGCATCACGGTGCATAGCGCCGCGGCCCGAGAACGGGGCGCGACCAAGGAAGAGATCGCCGAGGTTCTGGGCGTGGCGGTCTCTGTCAATGCCGGCGCAGCCGTCGTCTATTCCACCCGCGCGCTCGACGCATTCGACGCCGCCGAAACAGCGCCTGCAGAGAATTCATGATCGGCTGACCGCTAAGACGGTCTTGAACGAATGACTTATTCTATCGCCATCAAGCGCCCTTGGCGTTTTCACACAGCCAAGACCCTAAGCTGACTCCACCGTCCTCACTCCGTGCTGGGACGCCCTTTCTTCCCCATCCCAAGACGGGCGCCGGCCTGTATCCGACATCAGTGGCTAATTGGTAGGCCGCAGCCTTCTTCGCGAAGGAAGCGATATGAAGTTCGTCTTCATCGCGACCTGATTGCAGAACTGCGAGTCCGATCGGGCGTGGGAAGAGCAAGTCGTATTCTTTTGACTAGACTGCGGACCTGGTTCTCGATATCTCGACGAATGGCCACGAGCCGAGATCTCGCGATGAGTATCGCGCGGATCCTCTGACTTTCCTCGCTATTGACTTTGACTTCTCGATACCAGCCAACCCGCACCAGTTCGGCCAGACCTCGAGCATCATTCTGATCGCTCTAGTTCATGCGTACAGACAAAGCCGCGGTGGCATGCCGCGCGTCGATCTGCTGACCACCTGAAGATCAACCCAACAAATTTCATGCCACAGCCAAGTTGATATCGCGCCGGTGTTGGCCTTTCCCTCGAACAAGACCTGATCCACTTCGTCGACCACACATACTGACGTTTCTGTTTACGAGGCATCCAGCCCAACATATTGCTTCATAGCCCCCTCCGATTCGCGGGATTGCGAGAAGGCTTGAGGATAACGGACCTTTCGAGCCCCGGGCGCCGACCGCAATTACGTATCGTTCGCAAATTTTGCAGGCCGAATGACATCCTAGCGTTGTCTCAATCGACCAGCTCAGGCTGTTTGAGGCCGAGCGCTCTTGCTACTCCGGCCCCGTAGGCTGGATCGGCGCGCGTGCAGTTGTTGACGTGCCGCTGCTTGATGTGCGCGCTTGCATCGCCCATCGCCCGCGCCGTATTTTCGAACAACAGAATCTGTTGCTGCGGGGTCATCTTCCGGAACAGATTTCCGGGCTGCTTCCAATGGTCGTCGTCGAAGCGGTGGTCCCAATGCGCAGCGTCGCCTTCGATCGGCATAGGCGGCTCGGCGAAATTGGGCTGGTTATCCCACATACCTGCGCTGTTGGGATGGAAGGTAAGGGTCCCCCCTAGATTGCCGTCGGCACGCATCTTGCCGTCGCGATGGTAGCTTTGGAACGGACATTTGGGCGCATTGACCGGGATGTGGTTGAAGTTGATGCCGAGCCGATAACGCTGGGTGTCGCCATAGGAGAACAGGCGGCCCTGAAGCATCTTGTCGGGAGAAAAGCCGATGCCGGGCACGATGTTGGCGGGCGAGAAGGCGGCCTGCTCCACTTCCGCGAAGTAGTTGTCCGGGTAGCGGTTGAGCTCCATCACCCCAACCTCGATCAGTGGATACTCCGCTTTCGGCCAGACCTTGGTCAGATCGAACGGGTTATGGCGATGCGTCTTCGCCTCTGCCTCGGTCATCACCTGAATGAAAAGCGTCCAGCGCGGGAAATCGCCGGCCTCGATCGCGTTCAGCAGGTCGCGGCCGTGGCTTTCACGATCGCCAGCGATCAGGGCCGCAGCCTCAGCGTCGGTTAGATTTGCAATTCCCTGCTGGGTGCGGAAGTGGAACTTGACCCAGATGCGCCCATTGGCAGCATTGATCATCGAGAACGTATGGCTGCCAAAAAGGTGCATGTTGCGAAAACTCTTCGGGATGCCGCGGTCGGACATGACGACGGTGACCTGATGTAGCGCCTCGGGGAGCAGCGTCCAGAAATCCCAATTGTTGTCCGCGCTGCGCAGCCCGGTGCGTGGATCGCGCTTGATCGCATGGTTGAGGTCCGGGAACCGCAGCGGGTCGCGGAAGAAGAAGACTGGTGTATTGTTGCCGACGATGTCCCAATTGCCCTCCTCGGTATAGAACTTGAGCGCGGTGCCGCGGATGTCGCGTTCGGCATCGGCCGCGCCGCGCTCGCCGGCGACGGTGGAGAACCGCGCGAACATGGGTGTCTGCTTGCCGACCTTCGAGAAAATCTTGGCTTTGGTGTAGCAGGTGATGTCGTGCGTCACCGTGAATGTGCCGTGAGCTCCCCAGCCTTTGGCGTGCATGCGCCGCTCGGGGATCACCTCGCGGTCGAAGTGGGCGAGCTTCTCGATCAGCCAGATATCCTGCAGCAAAGCTGGGCCGCGCGGTCCAGCGGTCATGATATTGGTGTTATCGGCGACCGGCGCGCCGGTGGCATTGGTAAATGGTTCTGTTTTAGACATGTTGGGATCCTGAGTGTTGAGCATCTGCTGGACCAATGAAGTACGAGATTTCGAGCGCGCCACTGGCCGGTCGAGCTGCCGATGAGAGGACGGGCGACGCTTACCCGCGCCAGGCGGAGTTGCGGATCACGCTGCAGAAATTGCCGCGGGTAAAATGCGGATCCTTGTCTGCGAGCACGTCAGCCTTCACATTGCCGAAGGTCGTCTCCGGCTTGTTCTTGATGCCGTCGTAAAAGGCCTGGATGATGTCTTCCTTGAAGTGCGCACTGCGCGGGTGCGCATTTACAACCACTTCGCGCTCAGTGGCGCTGTACTCGCCATAGCCTAATCCGAGCACGTCCATCTCGACGCCGGCCGTGACAAGGGCGACGACGGGGTGCATGTGCTGCGGAATGCCAGGCGTCGTGTGCAGGGCGATCGCAGTCCAGACCGTGTCGATATCGTGTTGCGCGATTCCGTAGCTCCGCAGGAAGTCGCGGGCGGCATTCGCGCCGTCAACCTCGAAACGTTCGTCGGCGCTGCTGTGCCGGTGCGTCAAGCCCATGTCGTGGAACATCGCGCCCGCATAAAGCAGTTCGGGATCGAAGCTCAATCCACGGCGCTTGCCTGCCAGAGCGCCCCAGTAGTAGACGCGGCTCGAATGGTGAAACAGCAGCGGCGTCTCGGTATCACGCACGAGTTGCGTTATCTCACGAGCGAGCTTGCTGTCGGGTAAGCCAATTCCCGCCGGACTGGTATGCATAGGAAGGTTGATTGTCATTCTATGTCTCCTGCTCGTTGATCGGAGAGAGGATTGCTCATCACTTGATCCGATAAATCGCCTGAGCTTGTCCGAAAGCGAGACTAGGAGAGGTGAGACATCTCGCTCAATCGTACGGGGGTAAGTGTCCGATATTGAAAAAGGATCGGGAGAGTAATACGGAGGTTTCGGTACTGGCGCATTGCGACTGATGTAATTGCGCACTAGCGAAGGGCCGCGCACCTCAATGGTTTGCCGCGCGGCCAGGATTGCCTACGCAGGATTGGGGCGCCTGGTCCGATCTTGTGCCGATTTGACCAGTGTTTTGAGCGGCCTCGGCTCCGCGGAACGGCGCGCAGAGCCCACCGGGATCAATCGAATTGCCGAATTTGTTCAAAATGCTCTAAACTTGCCGGCCGGAACCTCGGGATGCTCTGCGATAGGGCGCCAGTTCAAAGTATCCGTAAATCCAGCCGCGGATCGTCGGCGGGACGAGCCAGCAGAATGACAAGACTTGGTCTCACGGTACGGCCGTCAACGTCTTCTACAATCTCTCGCTATGCGATGGTCGTCCTGACGGTCGCGGTCGCGATCATTGCTGCTGAGCTGATCACACGCTTACTGAGCGCCGAGGCCATCGCATCTTCGATGCTTTGCGCAGTTATTTTCGCTGCGTGGGTTGGCGGGCTTGGCCCGGGATTATTGGCGGTCACGCTCGCTCTCTTGGCATTTCATTATTACCTCGTGCCCCCGAGCGGTTCATTTACCTGGAAACATGGCCTTTTCGCTGTAGGTATTTCGGAGATACCGCGTCTGATCCTGTTTTCTGTTACATCTCTCGTGGTTGCATTCCTGATCTCGGCGCAGAGGAAGGCAACAGAAGAACTTCGGCGTTCGGCAAATGACCTGCAAGTAGCGATGGGAGATCAGAAGCGAACTGAGGCCGCGCTCCTCCAGAGCGAAATGTACTTAACCGAAGCGCAGAGATTGAGCGGTACCGGGAGCTTTGGATGGAGCGTCGCCAGCGGAGATATTTTCTGGTCAGAGCAAACGTTCCGAATCTTCGGTTACGACTGGACCACCAAGCCGACCTTGGAGCTTGTTGTGCAGCGCACCCACCCCGAAGATCGCGCCGCCATGCAAAACACTATCAATCGCGCAACCCGCGAGGGAAGGGAATTTGACGATGAATATCGACTGCTGATGCCGGATGGAACAGTTAAACATGTTCACGTCTTGGCGCGCGCCGTAAGAAATGCTCAAGGGGGCATCGAGTTTGTGGGCGCGGTAACGGATGTCACGGTAGCAAAGGAGACAGAGCGAAAACTGCGACGCAGCGAGGCTTATTTGGCCGAAGCCCAGCGCTTGAGTCACACAGGCAGTTGGGCCTGGGATGCGCGGCAGCGAGAGTTTGTGTTTCGGTCCCCGGAAGCGCACCGCATGTTGGGACTCGATCCGAGTGAGGACGCTGTGCCACAGCAACCCTTGTGGGATCGCGTCCACCGCGAAGACAGAGACCGCGTTATCGAAATGGTGCAGCAGGCTCTCGGAGAGAAGACGGACTTCGAAGGCGACTATCGCATCGTTCTTCCGGACGGTGCGACAAGATATGTGCATTCCGTGGGACATACCGTTGTCGGTCACGACGGTGAAGTGACCGAGCTCATTGGTACGCATATCGATGTCACCGAGCAGCACCTCGCCAAGGAGGCGCTGCAAAAAGCCTTTGACGAAATCAAGAGATCCGAGGATCGGCTTCGACTGGTGATCGACACGATCCCGACCTTGGTTTGGCGGGCCGGACCGGACGGAGTCCCCGATTTCCTCAATCAACCGGCGCTCGATTATACCGGCCTCTCACCGGATCAAGCCGAAATCGGCTGGCCTCGCGCTTTCCATCCTGACGACAAGAAAGGCATGTTGGTGAAGTGGAGCGCAATACGGGCTTCCGGTATGCCCGGTGAGCTTGAAGCTCGCCTACGGCGTTTCGACGGTGAATACCGCTGGTTTTTGTTCCGGGGCGTGCCGCTGCGCGATGACCATGGCAACATTGTCAAGTGGTATGGGTCGTCTACCGACATTGAGGACCGCAAGCGGGCCGAGGAAAGATTGCGGCGAAGCGAAGCCAAGTTAATCGAAGCACAGCGAGTGAGCCAAACCGGCAGCTTCGTCTGGAATCTCTTCACTGGCGAACGCGTCGGCTCCAAGGAATTCTTCCGGATCCTCGGATACGATGAGCCGCGTTCTGTCACTTTTGAAATGGTTCTTGACCGCGCTCATCCGGAGGATCGTGCTCGCGTGGAGAAGGCGATCGAACGCGCAGCCCGCAACGGAGAGGATCTCGACTACGAGCATCGATTGCTGATGCCGGATGGTTCTGTCAAACATGTCCATGTTGTCGCCCACTCTGTCAGAGACCAAGCGGGCCAATTGGAGTTCATTGGGGCGGTGGTGGATGTCACCGCGACCAAACAGGCCGAGGACAAGCTGCATAAGGCACAGGTGCAGCTCGCGCATGTTATGCGCGTGACTACGCTGGGTGAACTAACAGCCTCGATCGCGCACGAGGTGAACCAACCGCTCGCCGCCATCATTACTAACGCTGAGGCCTGTTTGCGCTGGCTCGATCGCGAAGCTCCCGACCTGCCCGCTGCGCGCCGTTCGGTGGAAAGGGTCGTCAATGCTGGCAACCGGGCAAGTGAGGTAATCCGGCGTGTCCGGTCGCTCGCGAAAAACTCCGACATTGAGAAAGTGTCGCTCGACCTAAATGACGTCGTCAAGGAGGTTATCGTGCTAGTACAGCGCGAGTTGAGCAGTCACCTAGTCTCGTTGCGAACCGAGTTGGCGCCTGCTCTCCCTATGATACTCGGTGATCGGGTTCAGTTGCAGCAGGTGATCATCAACCTGGTGATGAACGGTATCGAAGCGATGCTGCCGATCACGGATCGGCCGCGCGAACTGGTAATCCGATCTGGCCGAGACGAGGCACACCGCGTATTCCTGAGTGTGACGGATTGCGGCGTCGGTATATCCGCCGAGAATGCAAATCGGCTATTCGACGCCTTCTTCACCACCAAGTCCAGCGGCATGGGAATGGGGCTCTCGATCTGTCGTTCGATCGTGGAGGCCCACGAGGGGCGCCTATCGGCGTCGCCCAATGAGGGGCGGGGGGCGACGTTTCAATTCGTCTTGCCCTCTGAAATTCAGAGGGAGGCGTCGTGACCGAGCGCCCCAAAACACCGCGTGAGCCTATCAGCGCGAGAGAGCCGCTCGTCTTTATTGTCGAAGACGACGAATTGATGCGTGAAGCGCTCAGCAATCTCTTTGCATCGATCGGACTGGAGGTTGAGGTGTTCGGCTCGGCATCCGAAATGCTGCAAAGCAAGCTTCCAGATGTTGCCAGCTGCCTGGTCCTGGACATCAGATTGCCGGGAATGAGCGGCCTAGACTTCCAAAGTGAACTAGCCAAGGCGAACATTCATATTCCCGTTATCTTCATGACCGGCCATGGCGATATTCCGATGAGCGTCAGGGCCATGAAGGGCGGGGCGGTTGATTTCCTGACCAAACCGTTTCGCGATCAAGACATGCTTGACGCCGTGATGGTGGCGATTGAACGGGATCGCAAGCGGCGCGAGGCCGACAAGATCGTCGCGAATCTGCAAGCCCTTTTTGAGAAATTAACTCCTCGTGAGCGTGAGATTCTGGCCTTGGTATCGTCTGGCCTCATGAACAAGCAGATAGCTGCTGAACTTGGAGTTGCCGAGATTACCGTCAAGATTCACCGCGGCCACATCATGAAGAAGATGGATGCGAAATCGTTGGCCGATCTGTTGCGAAAAGCAGAAACGCTCGGAATTCGTCCCGCCAAGCCCTAGCGCTTTGTCCCGCAAGTATCGAGCGAAGCAAGCCTCCGGCTTCAGGGTTTCAGAAGGACAAATGCGCCTGATTGCACACCCAGTGCGCGCACGGACAAACCTAAGTATGATATCGGAATCCGGATTGACGGCTCATTTTTCTGAACTGGAGCGGTGCTAAGGAGAGCGTCTTGCTCCCGCGCCTGGAAGGTCATCTTGTAAATGCCTCCGATGATTTCAGTTATTGACGACGATGAACTCGTCCGTGAAGCAGCCGACAATCTTCTCAGCTCAGAAGGATATCTAGTCCGCACATTTGCGTCGGCCGAAGAGTTCCTGCAGTCACCCCAGTTGCTCGGCTGCGGATGTGTCGTTGCGGATGTGCAAATGCCCGGTATGAGCGGGGTGGACCTCCTCACCCATATGCGCGCGCAAGGACACAATACGCCGTTCATTTTCATTACGGCCTTCCCCGAAGACAGCGTGCGGAACAGGGCGCGGAAGGCCGGAGGCATTGGCTTCCTGGCCAAGCCCTTTGCGGCAGCCGACTTGATCAGATACGTCGAGATCGCCATCCGTCGCGGGGATACCAGCTAAGATCGCAAGAGCCGGTTCATGACCCTTACTCCGCCTGCGCTACCTCGTCACAGTCCTCAGATGCACGAGGGACGCATAAACCAAAGGTATGGGGTTTCTCAAACCAAGACGACAGTCGGAACAACATCCGTACGATCGTGCCGCTCGTGCTGTCCGGGTTAAGCTGGCACCCGTAGCTGGAATCAAGGATGCCAGGCGGTGCGGGCAGGCGAGCGAAATGCGAAGGATGCATCATGTCGACGAAGTCGTGCGAGCTTTTTTCGACGCTTCGCGACCATTCACCAGGTCCGGCGGAAGAGTGGAGCAATTCTGCGATCTTTCGGCGAGACAACGTGATGCACTGGCCTGAGTTCATCCGATCTAGCAGGCTGCGGTGGACCGTATTGGTGACCTGCATCTTTGCGGCATTTACCGTTGCTCTGCTTGGTTTCGTCTACTTGAAGACGAAACGTGACATGACGTTGCGATCCGACCGCGCGATCGCTTCGGAGATGGAAACTCTTGTTGCCTTGCCGTCCGGTCAGAGGCTCGACACGATCAACGAGGGCCTGCGCTACGATCCCGGGCGTCGTCGGATGGTGGGATTGTTTAATGCGCAGGGCGACAGGATCGCAGGCGATATGGAAAGGCAGCCAACGGATCTCCAGATCGATGGCACGGCACAAAACGCGGTGGCCGACAGATTAGACGGAGTTGGCCGGGAGCAACAGTCCGTGCGGCTGATTGCGCGAACTTTGCCCGATGGCAATGTATTACTGGTCGGACGCGATGCGGATGAAATCGAGGAGATTGCACGGGTAGTTGGGGGAGCGCTCGCGCTGGGACTATTTCCCGCTGTGTTCCTTTGCATTGCAGTCGGCGTCGCGCTGAGCGCGCGCGCCCGAAACCGTATCGTGGAGGTCAACGAGCGCGTGCAGCGCATCGTCGCCGGCAACCTCCGTGAACGGCTCCCGCTTGGGAACAGCGACGATCCCTTCTCGCAGCTTGCGATGATCGTCAATGGCATGCTCGACGAGATGGAGGCTCTCATCGGGTCACTTGCGGGCGTCGGTCGGGACATCGCACACGACTTGCGTACACCCCTTACCCGCGCGCGTCTGATGCTCGAGCGCGGTCGCCGCAACGCGACGACACTGAAGCAATTGCAGTCAGTTGCGGACAAGACGACCGATGCGCTCGATCAATCGCTATCGATCATCACCGCCATCCTGCGTCTTGCGGAAATCGAAATAGATCAGAGATCGGCCGGCTTCGGGCACGTCGCACTTGCAGATATCATACGGGAAGTAGGCGACATGTATGAGCCGATAGCGGAAGACAAGGGAATCAGCCTGATAATTCAATCGCCAGACGAACTGAAAGTTCATGGTGACCGCGATCTCTTGATCGAGGCGGTCGCCAATCTGGTCGACAACGCCGTCAAGTATACGCCCGCGGGCGGGCGGGTCGAGATCGGTTTGGCACGCAGTCAAGACGAAACCATCGTCCGCGTCAAGGATACCGGGGCAGGCATAAGCGAACACGAGCGCGATGCCGTCTTGAGGCGTTTCTATCGGTCGGACAGGATAAGGCACACGCCGGGCCTGGGTCTTGGCCTGAGCCTGGTCGCGGCAATCGTGAAGCTGCACGGATTCCGATTTACCGTTCATCCAGGGTCTGGGTGCATCGTCGAAATAACTTGCCCTTATGCCACGACGGTAAAGTAATTTCGCTCGGATCGAGCTTAGTAGCTTGCCGTTGTCTCTTCGGGCAGTGCGCTATCTCCGAATCAATAAAGGCAGTTCCAATAACAACGACGTCAATTAAGTCGTTGCGCATCGTTCTCACAACTAATCGGCATTGAAGTTGGTCCCACTCGAGCCCGCCGCCGCGTTTCGCGCGGCGCACCGAGTTTGAAGATGCGTAGTCGCCAGCTGTTGCCTGACGTCTGTTTGACCCCAACCGACCGATGAAAGAGGCGGATCGCAGCAGCCGAACCGCGCAGAGTCGCCGGAACCCGCGCCTTAAGAGGCCCTTTGGCTCATGTTTTAGGTTCAGTGATGCGCCATCTTTGGCTTAGGCAGCTCGGGCGAGTAGCTTGTGCGGATCGATGACGAATTTGCTTGCGACGCCGGCGTCGAATGATTTGTAACCTTCCGGGGCCTGCTCAAGATCAATCACCTTAACGTTGACGATCTTGGCGATCGGCAGCCTGTCCCAAAGTATCGCCTGCATGAGCTGGCGATTGTATTTCAGCACCGGCGTCTGGCCGGTGTGGAGTGCATGCGACTTTGCCCAGCCGAGACCAAGGCGGAGGCTCAGGTTGCCCTGTTTCGCCGCCCCCTCCTTCGAGCCAGGATCGTCGGTCACATAGAGGCCGGGAATACCGATCGCGCCGGCTGCGCGGGTGATCTCCATCAGGCTGTTTAATACGACGGCAGGCGCTTCAACGACCTTGCCGTCGGTTCCCTGCGCCTTTGCTTCGAAGCCAACGCAGTCGATCGCGCAGTCAACTTCCGGAACACCGAGGACGTCGGCGACTAGTTCGCCCAATCGATCGTGCCTAGTGAGATCGATTGGCTCGAAGCCGACGCTCTTGGCGTGGGTGAGTCGTTCCCTGTTCATATCTCCGATCAAGACAACTGCGGCGCCAAGGATGCGCGCGGACGCTGCGGCAGCGAGGCCGACCGGCCCCGCGCCGGCGACGTAGACGGTCGATCCGACTCCGACCTTGGCGGTGACGGCTCCGTGAAATCCCGTCGGCAGAATATCGGACAGGCAGGTCAGATCACGGATCTTTTCCATCGCGTGCGCTTTGTCCGGAAACTTCAATAGGTGAAATCGGCGTAGGGCACCATCACGTAGTCGGCCTGCCCGCCTATCCATCCGCCCATATCGACATAGCCATAGGCGCCGCCGGCGCGGTCGGAATTGACGTGAAGGCAGACGCCGGTGTCGCCTTCTCGACAGGTCCGACAGCGGCCACAGGCGACGTTGAAGGGCACCGAGACTAGGTCGCCGACCTTGAGATACTCGACGTCACGGCCTTTCTCAATGACCTCGCCGGTGATCTCGTGTCCAAGCACCATGCCAGCCGGCGCCGTCGTGCGGCCCCGGACCATGTGCTGGTCGGAGCCGCAGATATTTGTCGTTACGACCTTGAGGATGACGCCGTGGTCGATCGTCTTTCCCGCCGGATTGCGGAAGGTCGGAAAGTCGATCTTCTGAACTTCGACGTTGCCGGGTTTGAGGTAGACAACGCCGCGGTTGGAGTGAGAGGTCATCGGCGAGCTCCTTACCAGTAGGTTCCGTTTTCTGGTCGCTTCAGAAATCCCGTCGTCGGGAATCGAGATCGGGCAATCGCCGATTGTGTGAAGTCGATGTGGGTTTGCAGCTCCGCCGACACCATTAAATTTATCTTTAGAAAAGCGGTGCGTGCGTTCGAGCGGCTTGCGGTCGCTTGGCGGCTGTTTTTGGGTTGACGGACTGAGCGCAAACGTATCCTAACCAATGCTAAAGCAGCCCACCTGCCGGGAGGCTCACGTGAAGGCTCTCGCAAGGAGGCACGAGACGAGCAATCTTGATCAGATCGGGAAGGGAGTAGTCGCGTAACTTCTGGAGAGTTCTCCGCACGCGAGATCGACTTCGGCTTCGCGGCGGACGAGCCGGTTTCGTTGACCGAAGATCTGCTCGTCGTCCCCTCTCTCGTCCGCAACTTCGTCGAAAAGGCCGTGAAGTATACGCCGAACGGCGGTCGGATGGACCTGCGCCTCTATCGCGAAGCGCGATGCGGCCGTTCTGATGACCAGAGTCAAGGAACCGCCGGAACAACCGGCGAATATTCGAGCCGCCTTGTCGGGAACGCCGGCCGACCACCGTGGGCAGGTACGGCGGCTTGATCGAATTCGGATGCATCACTGAGGCCGACAGATTGAGTCTTAGTGCCATTGTACGATTGCTGGCGTCCGATTGATGGGCTGCGCATCGACGCCATTCTTGCGCCGCCGTTCTTCAAAAAGGGATCACGAAAGGCTAACTCGGTCCTAAGGCAATTATACTAAGCTGTTCGAGCCGGGTAAGGGGCCGACAAAACGAAGCGCCTCAAACTAAGGAGACGATCATGAACAATCCCATCCAATCGCATAAGTTTTCGTCTGATCGGTTCGAGGGCACAGCCGTAGTAGGCCAGGGCGGCGATCGAATCGGATCGATCGAAAGTGCTGCCATCGACCGGACAAGTGGCTCGCTCTCGCATGTGGTGATTGCCGTCACATGGTTCGGATTCGTCGCGACACGGTACATGCTTCCTTGGCATCGCCTCGACTACGACCACCAGATTGCAGCCTATCGGGTGGGTCTGACGCCTGGGCAGTTGCAAGCTGCTTCGCTTCCCCAGAATCCCTTCGGTTGCGGGCTTTGACCAACATCGATAATCGGCGTGCCGACCGTGCATGCTGATCGTTCTCCCGCTTCCGACGAAGCCAACGGTACCTCGCGAAAGCGACCGCTACGGTCAGGCCGCTGGGTCGTTTCGGTTTCGATGCGACGCATGATCTGCTCGCGTTGGTGGTCGACTTGGCGATCGCCAGGCCGGGGCCATTACTACGATATGAGTATCGAGTACGATGACGACGAGCAGTGTCCATTCCATCGCTTCGATGCCCGTCGATCGCCCTGGCGACCTCGGGATTGTCGGAGGCCGGTGTCGGTGGCTCAGGCAAATCGAGGAGCGACACCGGCCAGCCGCGAAGGAGGCGAGCAGCCAGCCGGTCAGGGTGATCTTCAGCACCAATGCGTGAAGCAGCCAATGGATTGCTTGAACACGCGCTGCCGTGGCAGTAGTGAACTCTCCGGCGATACCGGATGGGTCCGTTGCTATGCAAACCGCAGCACGATGGGAACTCGTCCCGATCAAGATGCCGAGCCCGAGCCGGGGGGCACGCTGACCACGATCTGGAAGGCCTGCAGGACTGGCGTATTCATGTAGCGGGCGCGGATTTGGCCGATCGCCCACAGTTCAAGAATACCACAGGGCAGGCGATCACGTTCGCGATCCAGAATGCGCCGGGCCACGCATCCGGAATGAGATGGGGCATGGTGTGGCCGAGTAGGTCAAGCCGCAAAGCCGAGGCGAACCGCTCCCGCTCGGCGAGCCGTCATTGGAGAGGCGCTCAGCGGAGAGGGCTCAGCGCCGCCGCCGGAGTGTTCGCGATCTTGGCGTCGATCTCCTTGCTCAGGTCGGCAACACTTATTGTACCTACAAGCAGTCAGCAGCTGCCCCATCAAGACTCAATTAGTTCATAAACCCATCCGTCAGCATAAAGCGAACGAGCGCGTCCTCTTCTGCGTCGGACAGGCCCAGATGACCAACTTTGCTCGTGTTCATGTTGGCAGTCGACTCCGGCGCCGGCCAACATGTCGTACCTTCACCCGGATCATGGGGCTGGCAGCGCGGCAACACATCGCGCGTGTTGTAGAAATGCACGATCTGTTTCAGGCTGGTAAAATATCCATTATGCCCGTAGGCCTTCACGAAGGCCGGATCAGGCCGCTTGTCCACGTTGCGCAGTGTCGGCACCTGTATTCGCGCCCGGTTGTCCGGCGCCAGCGTGAGCCATCGCGCGTCGACCGCCGAGGGCTGGCTGAGCAGATGTCCGTTGCTGAGAAAAGTACCGACACCACCATCGACGAAGGACGATCCCAGCGGATTGGCCACATAGCCCAACGGGTCGGGCCGATCTTCGCCATAGTAGGGAAGCCTCGGGTTGGCGGGAGTGCCGATATTGCTGGCGGTGAAATCCGTGAATAGCGGATCCTCTCCGGGCCCGCCGTCGCGGTGACATTCATTGCATCGCCCCTTGCCGCGGAACAGACCATAGCCCTGCTGCTCCTGCGGCGTAAACTGCGCCTTGTTGGCGCGCACTGCGTCGAACTTCGAAGTGAACGACGTTACCTCGGCCGAGGCTTCATAGCCGGCGATCGACTGCGCCATCTGATCGAAGGTCGCACCGACGCGGCCGCGATCGATCGTGCTCAGATGGACCGGCAACGGAGCGGCCGCGGCCGCCGGTCCAGGCCTATTGCAGACCTGCTCGATGTCACCCGGCCATGTAATTGCAAAATTCTGCGGCCCCCATACGCCCTCAAACAGCGCGCGATAGGGCCGCTGCGAGATGCGATAGACCGCACAGGCGATATCGGGCAGTCCCATTTCCACCGGATTGGTCGGCGGCCCTTGCGCCTGCTCGGCGGCCGGATTGCCGAGCCGCCGTCCCGTCGCGCGCATGTCCCAGAAATTGCCGCCGACGAGGTCGCCCTGCGCGGGATTGTAATGCAGCACTGGCGAGAGCGGCGCGTAGGCATGCGACTGAGGCTTGCGATCGCTGTATCGCGTGCGCACCGAGCCCGGATAAGCACCCGTGGTCCGATTTAGCTCCGACACCGGACCGGTAAAGCCGGTCTCGGGCATGTGGCAGAAGGCGCAAGCCTCGTTGTGGTTTACCGACAATTCTTTGTCATACAGCATCAGCTTGCCGAGCAACTCGATCTGCTGGATCTGATTGTCCGGCGGCGCCGCAAGCCGTTCGATCGCTTGCGCCTCGGTACGGTCAATCTCGGCCTCGACCTTCGCAATTTCCTGCAGCGCCTGAGGCGACAGATTTGAGCTTCTCTCCTCCTCGCCCTGAGCGTCAACGCCCATAGTGATTGCGAGTGCCGCCGCCGCAATTGACACAATCGTGCGCTGTATCTCCATCTCGGATCTTCCTCAAGTCCACGCCGAATAGCCTGTGCGCCGACATTTTAGGAGTTTGCAACACTACGTGCCAATGACACGCATATCGCCACGGGCATCAGCATACCGGCCGTCACTTCATGCCGCCGCTCGAACAAAGCGCGCTGCTCTGATCTCCTCGAGGAGGTCGTCGACACCTGCCAGCGCAAAGCGCAACGTAGCTTCGTCGACCAGGCGCCCGTCGCTGACCTTCTCATGCACGCCTCCGATCACGATCTGGGGCCGAAGCACAGGACGCGCCGGGATCGATGCGAGCGTTTCGTTCATTTGCTGCTGCGCACGCACGCCACCAGTGAAGGCGGGCGAGGCCGTCATCGTCAGTACCGGCTTGCCCCTCAGCACCGAACGACCATAGGGCCGTGAGGCCCAGTCGAGTCCGTTCTTCAAGACGCCGGACATGCCGTGATTATACTCGGGCGAGACAATGAGCACGCCATCCGCGGTGTCGATGGCCGAGCGCAGGGCGCGCACCGATTCCGGCGCGTGCTCGCCATCTTCATCCTCGTTGTAGAGCGGGAGCCCGTGCAAGGAGAAAACGTCGAGCAGAGCCTTGGGCGCAAGCGCGTCCTCGAGACTTCGAAGCACGGCGGTGCTATTGGAAGCCCGGCGCAGGCTGCCGGAGAGGCCGAGAAGGCGGAGTTGGGTCATCGGACGCAGTTCCAGATGGTTGGATTTCGCGCCACGACGAACATCACCCAATCTCAGTCAGCTCAAGTAAATTCAAGTTTAATATTCGAGTTATGGGCTCTCAGCTGCGTCGCGCGAAATCGACGATTTTCCCAATTTACGATTGCCCAATCTTAACGGTCTTTGTGGCGCGCAGCTCTTGAGATGTCGAAAGTGCCAAATAGCTTCCAAGGGGCGGGCGCAGTCGGATTGGACTGAAATGCAATTGCGAAATAACGGCAGCCGGTATGGGGCATTGGCCCTTGCGGCACATTGGACGACGGCCTTGCTCGTGCTTGCCTCGTGGCTTCTGGAAACCTGCGGCGATTTGTTGCCGCGAGGTAGGCCTAGAGAAGTTGGCCTCATAGTTCACATGTGCATGGGTCTGACCGTTCTCATGATTTTGTTTCCGCGTCTGGCGTGGCGGCTAATCGACCAACAATCTATTCCTGAGCGGACGGATCTCGGGGTATGGGGTGAGCGGGCATCTGCAATCGTGCATTACGCGCTCTATGCCTTGCTTTTAGCGGTGCCCATCTTCGGAATTCTGACGCAATTTATGCGCGGGCACCCACTGCCGATCTTTGGCGTGTTCGAAATTGCTTCCCCTTTATCGGCCGATCGAAGCCTTGCCCGATCCCTGAAAGACGTCCACGGATGGCTCGCAGACGGCGTTCTGATTTTGGCAGCACTGCATGCGGCCGCTGCGATTCTACATCATTGGGTTCTTCGAGATAATACGCTGCGTCGAATGCTTCCTATTCTGCGCTAAACATTATTCCTCGGCTGACAGCGGCTTTTGGCTCCAACAGGGACATTGGCCCTTTCCATGCGACGCAGTTGCTGAACGAGCTTGCACTTTCCCCTTCGCAACAAAGTTATAATAGTGGCGGCTTGGTCGTCCCTTATCTGAGAAATGTTAGCATAACAACGGAAGCGACCGTGAACCCATCGCGCTCTGCGTTCGCCGTCGATCACCGTGAATGGATCATCTCTTCGCACTGGGGCATGTTTGCGGCGCGACGAAAATCCTCGAACTCGCGCAGCGAGGCATGAGCCCAGGTTGGTTTCCCGCGGAAAAGCGCGCTGAATTTGCGGTCAGACACTTTCTCCAGCCGCGATAACGGTTCCGACGGGAAGCCGACCGCAAAGCCCGCTTGCAAACGGCCGAAAGTGATCTCGCCTTCCGATCCATCGTCGGCATGGACGGCGAAAGCCAACAAGGTGTGCAGGGCAGGCCCGGCACCGGCTGCATGCAACGTTGAAAGGAACCGATACCACGTCGCCCATCTCGAGATATTCGACGTCACGGCCTTTCTCGATCACCTCGCTGGTGATCTCGTGTCCGAGCACCATGCGGGCCTGCGCTGTCGTGCGGCCGCGGACCATATGCTGATCGGAGCCGCAGATATTCGTCGTTACGACCTTGAGAATGACGTCGTGATCGATCGTCTTTCCTGCTGGATTGCGGAAGGTCGGAAAGTCGATGTTCTGGACTTCGCGCGGCCGGGCTTGAGGTAAACCACGCCGCGATTGGAGTTGGAAGGCCTGTGCAATCTCCATTAGGTCGCACGCTGCGCGTCATGTCGACGCGATCGGTCTCTTTGCTGGGAGCAAGCGCTATCGGATTGCGCAGATAGTCCCAAGTATGGACGATCTTGAAGACAACTTAGGCCGTCTTGCTGCGATTGCCCCAACTTGCGCTAATTCTGTGCGGCATCGCGCTTCGGTCTTGCGTTAATTCTCCATCTCATCACGCCAAGGTCTCGAGCCTTGTCTTGTGGCAATTCGCGCTCGGCGACATTTCCGCGCTTCGTTCGAAAATTGTGGGCGAAACACGCGAAACTCAATCGATCGTGACGATCGAGTCTCAACTCGGCGTGAGCGGGGTCGACTCCACATCTTGTTCATCGTCGCGACCGGCCTACTAATAACGTCTGGGGTTGGACGGGTACCAAAGCGAGTGAGATCGAATAATGGCCAGCTCCACCGAATCGACTTTGAATCAACCCGCTGCCCCTCCATCTCTCCGGATCGCCGAGCACCCGCTGGGATGGCCGCAACCGAACTTGGAATCTCGTCCGCTCGTCAACATCTCCCCGCCTGAGATCGCCAAGCGCCATTCCACGACCTGGTCGGGCTTTCGCGGGGAGACGGTCGAGATCGTGCGGCACACGCCGTTTGAGTATGGATTCCGGGCTCCGTGGCACCTGCTCATTGCGGCAGAGGTCGCCGAGCTCTATGGGGCGTCCTTTGTTGAAGGCCTGCCGCGGTCGACCTTGCGCGATTTCACGCACAAGCTGACTTTCGTTCCCGCCGGGCACGCTTCTATATCGATCCGCGCGGGCCTCTCGCCGATCCCGCGCTGCGGTTTGAGGAGATCGAATTCAAGCCGCGCCTGTTCTTTTACGATCGCGGTCTCTGGCAAACCGCTCTTAAGCTCAAGTCGGTAATCGAGAACGCGAACACGGTGCATCGGCAATACGCCGAAGCGCTCGGCATTGTGCTGACGCATGAGCTGGTTCGCATCAACGGTGACACGGAACTCCAAGAGCAGGTCAGTCGTGGCGGCCTTCCTTCCTGGCAACAGAAGCGGGTGGTCGCCTATGTCGAGGAGCATGTCGCCGACGATATTCCGCTCGCGACGCTTGCGGAGCTGGCGCGGCTCAGTCCATATCATTTCTCCCGCTCGTTCAAACGTTCTTTCGGCCTGCCGCCGCACCGATATCATGCGAGTCGCCGAATCGAACGGGCCAAGCAGCTATTGGCGAATCGCGAACTGTCGGTCACGGCAATTGCACTTGAGGTCGGCTTCAGCGATACCAGCACATTTACCAGCGCATTTCACAGGCTGGCCGGCGAAACTCCGAGCTATTACCGTCGCCGTCTCGATTAAAGCGGTCGGACGGCGCCGCATGGCTCGGCCGAGGAGCGGCTATTCTGGAGCCTCCAGGACGGACTGCACGTGGTGTCGAGCATCGGTCAGTCGGCGCGGGTGCTATTGCGAACTCGGCCTGACGGAAGCCGGTTTGCCGTGACACAGCTGACGGACGTCAGAGATGACATAGCGAGCAGCATGGCGATCCGC
Organism: Bradyrhizobium sp. 159; assembly: GCF_023073795.1. Taxonomy (NCBI): domain Bacteria; kingdom Pseudomonadati; phylum Pseudomonadota; class Alphaproteobacteria; order Hyphomicrobiales; family Nitrobacteraceae; genus Bradyrhizobium; species Bradyrhizobium sp. 159. Next base: position 73,562 of record NZ_JADPKE010000032.1, read on the forward strand.
TCGCTGCTCCCGATCGCCGCGCTGTTGCCCAGATCGAGGCGATAAAACTAGCGCGCTCGTTGTACACTTCGCGGCCCCATCTTGTTGGGCGTACTGTTCGATATCTGTTGTTGATGAGATGGGAAAGAGAGTCTGTCGCATTCCGATCGACGACATCTCAGCCTGCCCTTGCGGCGCCGAGGCCGGCCGAGGCACGCACGTGTGATGACCTTGGGAAAGACCCTCTGAAGCAGTTCACAAGCGGCAGGTACTGCCAAGCCTATTTTCCGCGCTTCAACCGGAGGTAAGCGCCATGAAGTTGAATTGGACGACCTCTCGAATGCTCGCACTGGCAACCGTTGTTCTGGCGGCGGCTGGTACCACTATGGCAATCGGCAATTCTCGCCAAGTGTTTGAACCAATGCTGGGATCCAATTGGCAATGTAGCCGAACCATGCTGCTCGTGACGACTTGTTCTCACTTGAGCGCGAGATCGGAATAACGGGTGACTTGATGACAGCCTAGGCTGCGTAATCACCGGATGGTTTTTGAGATGCGGCGTCGCCTGATGGCGGTGCTGCGGAACCCCCTCAGAATGAGATATCGGCCTTGCCGCGACAGCGAGCGCGGCGGACCGTCTCGACTTCGACGTGATTAGCTCAATGGTAAATCTGGTCAGCCGCATCGAAACCAACGCCAAGTCGCTCGATCTGGCGCTGATCTTCAGCGCCGATTTCGCAAGCGCGTATGGCGGCCGTTTGACTACGAACCAGGACACGTCCACGCGTCCATTGCGTCGGAAGCATGTTGCACAGCACCAACATTCTCGGAAAATGTTAACTGCGTTTGAGACGGACGGGACTGTCCTTTTCGAACGGTCGCGTTGCGACTCCCGCTCGAAGTACAGCGCGCAGACCGTCGTAGATTGGGATACTCAAGGGCGCAAATCAGACAAATCGCGACCGGATTGCTGCGAATCTGACGCATCGGCTGGTCGAACCACGTGATGTGCGCCGTGCCGTGCGTGGCGAAGACCGCCAGAAACATGTCAAAACCCTCGGCACGATTCCCAAGAAGGGGGCGCACTCGCTCATTCGGCGGGCGCCGGATGGGTATCGCGCGACATCGTTTGATGCCGTCGCGCACCGAATAGCCAATTCTGCAGCCGATCGAGGTAGAGGTAAACGACAGGCGTCGTGTAGAGCGTGAGGATCTGCGACAGAGCAAGGCCGCCGACGATCGCGTAGCCCAAGGGTTGACGGATCTCTGATCCCACGCCGGTGCCGACCATCATCGGCACGGCGCCAAGGAGCGCTGCCATCGTCGTCATGAGGATGGGACGAAAACGCTTGATGCACGCCTGGTAGATCGATTGCTCCGGTGTAAGGCCGTCGGTCTGTTCGGCCTGAATGGCGAAGTCGACCAGCATGATGCCGTTCTTCTTGACGATGCCGATGAGCAGAATGATTCCAACCACTGCGATCACGCTCAAGTCGTAGTGAGCGGCCATCAGCAGCAGCAGCGCACCGACGCCTGCCGAAGGCAGTGTGGAAATGATAGTGATCGGATGAATGATGCTTTCATAGAGCACGCCGAGGATGAGGTAGATCACGAACAGCGACGCTGCGATCAGGATCGGCGTGCTGTTCAGGGAGGCACCGAAAGCCTGAGCATTGCCCTGGAAGCTGGTTTGCAGCGACAGCGGCGGATGCAGCTCCTTCTCGATGGATTGAATGCCGCTCACCGCGTCACCGATTGCGGCTCCGGGCGCCAGATTGAACGAGATCGTCACGGAGGGGAATTGCCCCTGATGGTTCACAACGAGCGGCGAGACCTTCACCACCGAATCGACCAGCGTCGATAGCGGCACCTGCTGGCCGCTAGATGATTTGACGTAGATGTTGTTGAGCGCCTCGGGCCCATATTGGTATTTCGGGTTGACCTCCATGATCACGTGATACTGTTGCAGGGGGGTGTACATCGTCGAGACGATCCGCTGTCCGAATGCGTCGTCGAGCGTGTTGTCGATCGTGTACGGCAGGATGCCATAGGATGAGGCGACTTCGCGCTTGATCGTGATGTCGAGCAGCGGCCCGGCATTGAGCTGGTCGGTGGTCACGTCAGCGACCGTGGGCAGCGTCTTGATCTTGTCGAGAAACAGACCGGCCCAGTGGCTCAGTTCGCCTGGATCGGCGTCGTTCATGGTGTATTGGAACTGGGTCTTGTTCAGCCGCGCGCCGACGGTGATGTCCTGTGCGGGCTGCATGTAAAGAGTGATGCCCTGGATCTTGGCCAGATTTGTGCGAAGTCGTGCGATCACTCTCTCGATTGGATCGCGCTGGTCGGCCGGCTTGAGCTGGATGAACATGCGGCCATCATTGACCGTGTAGGTGCCGCCGCCGGCGCCGACTGCCGAGCCCACCGATGCCACGGCGGGGTCTCGCACGACGGCGTCGAGCATGGCTTGCTGGCGTTCGGCCATTGCCTGGAACGAGATGTCCTGGGCGGCTTCCGATTGACCCAGGATCAGGCCGGTGTCCTGCTGAGGAAAGAATCCCTTGGGAATGATGACATAGAGATATCCGGTCACCACGATCGTGCCGATCATAACCATCAAGGTGATGAAGCGATGCCGCAGCACGACCTTCAGACCCGCTTCATAGGCCTTGAGCAGTAGGTCGAAGCCGCGCTCGGACCAGCGATAGAGGCGGCCGTGCTCCCGGCTCTCGGGTTTGAGCAGGTAGGCGCACATCATCGGCGTCAGGGTGCGGGAGATCACGAGGGAAAGTACCAGTGCGACACTCACCGTGACTGCAAACTCGCGGAACAACAGCCCGACATAGCCGCTCATCAGGAACAGCGGAATGAAGACGGCGATCAGCGAGAACGTGATCGCCATGACGGTGAAGCCGATCTCGCCGGATCCCCTCATCGCGGCGTCGTACGGGGACAAGCCTTCCTCGATGTGCCGCGTGATGTTCTCGATCTCGACGACGGCGTCGTCGACCACGAATCCGACCGCGATCGAAAGCGCCATCAGCGACAGATTGTCGAGGCTATAGCCCATTTCGTAGAGGACCGCGAAAGTGCCGATCAGCGAGAGCGGCACGGTGACGGCTGGAATTATGGTTGCCCAGAAGCTGCGAAGAAAGATGAAGATCACCATCACGACGAGGGCGATGGTCAGGAGCAATGTGAACTGCACGTCCGCAACCGAAGCCCGGATCGTCTGGGTGCGGTCCGAAATGACGTTGATCCTCATATCGGCAGGGATCGACGCCTGGAGCGTCGGCATCATCGCCTTGATGCGCTGCACCGTTTCGATGACGTTGGCCCCGGGCTGACGCTGCACGGCAAGAATGATGGCACGGTTGTTGTTGTACCAGCCCGCGATCAGATCGTTTTCGCCCGCGCTGACCGCGCGGCCGATGTCGCGAACGCGGACCGGCGATCCGTTGCGGTAGGCGATCACCAGATCCGCGTATTGCTCAGGGTGAAACAGCTGGTCATTGGTATTGAGAGTATAGGTCTGACGCGGGCTGTTCAGGGTTCCTTTGGCCAGATCCACATTCGCCTGGCCAAGGACGGTTCGTACATCCTCCAGATTGATTCCGCGCGCGGCCAGCGCCTGTGGATCGACCTGTACACGAACCGAGGCCTTCTGTTGGCCGCCGATTCCGACGAGACCCACGCCTTGAATCTGTGAGATCTTCTGCAGCAGGATGTTCTCGGCATATGCGTCGACTGTGGTGAGCGGCAGGCTGCCCGAGGTGAGGCCAAGCACGAGGATGGGCGTGTCGGCCGGGTTGACTTTCCGGATCGTCGGCGGATAGGGCATGCCAGTAGGCAGATACGGGCTTGCCGCGTTGATGGCCGAAAGCGTATCGCTGACGGCGCCGTCAATCTGGCGGTTCAGGTCGAATTGCAGCGTGACCTGGGTGTAGCCGAGCGCGCTTGCCGACGTCATTTGCGTGAGACCGGGTATCTCCCCGAACTGGAGCTCGAGCGGGGAGGCGACCGATGAGGCCATCGTCTGCGGGTCCGCGCCGGGCATCTGGGCGGTGATCGTCAGTGTCGGATAGTTGACGTTCGGCAGGGCGGCCACCGGCAGCAGCGGATACGCGACAAGGCCGGCAGCCAACAATCCGATCATCAGCAGCGCGGTCGCGATCGGTCGCCGAATGAAGGGCGCGGAGATATTCATGGGATGGGTGCCTGTAACGCGTCTTGAGCGGCGGCTTCCTCGGCGGCCTTGCCGTGCAATGGGACGACGAGCGTTCCCGGCCGCAGCTTGTATTGTCCGTCGACTACGACCTGCTCATCGGCCTTCAGACCGGAATCAATCAGCGCCTGACCTTCGCTGACCTCGGCAACCTTGATCCGGCGGAGAGAGACCGTGTCGTCCGAATTGACAACGTAGGCATATGGTCCGTTTGGCCCCCGCTGGACGACAGATGCGGGAACCGTCAGACCATTGTGCCGCGTATCGAGAAGCAATCGTGCATTTACGAGTTCGCCGGGCCAGAGGCTCCTGTCCTTGTTGGCGAAGTTTGCCTTGAGCTGGATCGAGCCGGTGGTCTGCAGGATCTCGTTATTGACCAGCCCAAGCTGTCCCTCGCCAAGCCGGATCGTGTTGTCCTGATTGTAGGCCAGGACCGAAAGGGGCGCCTTCGTCTTCCGCTGTTGTTGCTGGATCTGCGGAAGAACGGTCTCGGGCAGGGTAAAGATTAGCGAAATCGGGTCCAGCTGCGTCACGACGCAGAGGCCGTTTGTATTTGACGGGCTGATGATGTTGCCAACATCGATCTGGCGAATACCCACCACGCCGTCTATCGGGGATGTAAGTCGCGTAAAACTGAGCTGCACTTTCGCAGCATCGATTAGCGCCTGATCCGCCTTGATCGCCGCCTGTAGCTGGCTGACCTGCGCATTCTGCGTTTCAATCAATTGAGGTGTGGCCCAGCCTTTGTCGCCGAGCTGGTTGTAGCGGGCCTGATTGGCCCGCGCATTTACGAGTTGTGCCTGATCGCGCTCCAGATTGGCGACGTATTGATCGATCAGGGCCTGGTAGGGCCGCGGATCGATTTGTGCGAGCAGATCGCCGGCATGGATCTGCTGACCCTCGGTAAAGTTGATGCTAGTGATCTGCCCTTGGATCTGTGCTCGTACAATATCCGTGTTGTAGGCAATCACCGTACCGACGCCGGTCAGATAGATCGGAACGTCATGCTGGACGACAGTCGCGGCAACTATCGGAACGGGCGGCGCCGGAGCCGGTGCAGCGGCTGCCTTCCGCACGGGATCGAGATGGGTAAAGTGCAGCAGGCCTGCACTCGCGGCGACCGCGGCCAATACGACGGCGGAGATGACGATCTTCGTCTTCATGGACGTGCTCCCAAGAAAGCAGGGTCGCTCAGCAGCCGCCGGGCAGGCCCGTGGATGTCGACGTACCGAAGGAAGAGCATACGGCCGTTGATGTAGGGGCGGTGGACGGAACGGTGACGGCGGGCACGGGGGGAATCGTCAGTGCGACACTGCCTGTGACGAGCGGCACGGCCGGCGTTGGAAGAAGCGCAGCAGAGCTGACGCCAAGATTGCCGATTTCGGTCGAGCCCAAGGGCACTCCTGTTCGAGCGTAGCCGCCTGGCACAGTCGGCGATGTCGCGGTGGGGCTGGAGGACGCAGTGATGCTGCTCGAGCCTGAGCCGCACATGCCCGACATGCCGGCGGTATCCAGCATGCCCGACGAGGTCGACATTCCGGTGCTTTGAGTCATTCCTGACGTCGCCGACATTCCGGAAGTTGCCGGTATCGAGGACGACATCTCTATTGATCCTGCGGTCGCCCCAGCCGCGGCCGCCGGGGTTGAGCCTGCTATCGCCATTCCTCCTCCGTCATAGGTCGAGGTCGAGCCATACATGCCAGTTGGCGAGAGTCCCAGGCTAGAACAGGCCGCGCCAGTTGCCGGCACGGCGATGCTGCCGGTGACGGTGGGGGCAGGGCTGATTCCCGCTGAAGGAAGCTCGGTGGCGCCCAAACCAATGCCCATCGGTGAAATCGGCGAACCAGTCGTGCTGCCGAGCGGGGAGGTTGCACCGACCGTAGGCGTCGGAACCGCCATTCCTGTCACCTGAGCAAATGCGGCACCGCTCGTGAACAGCGCAAAACCGGCGGCGATCAACCAACACCTCATGTGCATCCTCCATTCGAACCAATTGGGCGCAGGTAAGTAGTGGCTATGCGCCGGTGCGCGACTTTGCGGCTTCGCACGAAAAGGGTGGGCTGAGCCGATTGCCAATCATGCTCGCATAGGCATCGAGACGGCAAAAGAAGACCCGCCGAAGCGGGTCTGTCTGCATGTCGCGCTGGCACGCCTAGCGCATTACCGCAGGGCGGCATGCCGATGGCTTGGCGATGTCAATCGTTGACCTTCGGACCGCCGCGATAAACGTGCTCATTGAGTCCTGTTGCGAATATCGGCGCTTGCCGGTCGAATACACCGAAGGTGTTGTCGGCGCGGGCGATGGCGGTCTCAGATACGCGCGGCGGGTATGTTGCGATACCCGCAACAGCCGGCAGGGCGAATGCAACGAGCATCGCGATGGTCGCGATCATGGTCGAGAGTTTTCTCATGGTATATCTCCTCTGGTGAACCCCCGATAGACAAGTTGGCTGCGCGGAAAGGAAGGACAAGCTTTCCTCGAAGAGTTGAAACTGCTCGCACGCGCTTATGCCTGATCGGGCAAACTAGCGAGTACCTTGTCGAGCGTGATCGGAAAGTTTCTGACCCGAGCGCCGCACGCGTTATAGATTGCGTTGGCGATCGCAGCTCCTGCACCGCAGATTCCGAGCTCGCCGATTCCCTTGCTCTTCAGCGGATTGGATCGCTCGTCTAGCTCGGGAAGGAACACCGCCTCCACGCTGGCAGGGATATCCGCGTGTACCGGTACGTGGTACTCGGCCAGGTCGTGGTTGACGAAATAGCCGAAGCGAGGGTCGAGGATGAGGTCTTCGTGGAGCGCCGCGCCAACACCGAACACCATTCCGCCGATGGCCTGAGAACGTGCCGTCTTTGCGTTCAGGACGCGTCCGGCCGCGAACACGCCGAGCATGCGCCGCACGCGCACCTCTCCGGTATCCTGGTCAACGCCAACCTCGGCAAAATGGGCACCGTAGGACTGCTGAGAGAAGTCCTGATTGTTGAGGCCCGGCTTGATCTCGCCATCGGCTTCAACTCCCGAGCCGACAAGTTCTGTGAGGCTCACAGAGCGCTCTGCCGTTGCAATGTGGCCGTCGCTAAAACGCGCCGTATTCGGATTCATGCTGGCACGTACTGCCAGTTTCTCGCGCAAGGCCTGACACGCCTCGAACAGTGCCGATCCAGAGCTCGCCGCGCCGAACGAACCGCCTGAACCGGCCGCTTCGGGAAAGTTCGTATCTCCCAGATCGACCCGCACTCTTTCAATCGGCAATCCCAGCATCTCGGCGACGATCTGTGCCAGGATCGTGTAGGTCCCCGTGCCGATATCGGTCATTGCCATTTTCACGGTGGCCACGCCATCGGAACCCAGCCGCACATTGGCTCTTGAAAACCGGAGGGGATTGCCTCGGGTTCCGGCAGACATGCCGATTCCGACCAGCCAATGTCCGTCCCTGACCTGACCCGGGAGCGAATTGCGTTTGTCCCAGCCGAACCGTCGTGCGCCCTCCTGCATGCAGGCAACCAGATTACGACTGGAGTAGGGGATGTGCTTTTCAGGATCTTCGGCAGGCTCATTCCGGATTCGCAGCTCGATAGGATCGAGCTTCAGCTTTTCGGCAAGCTCGTCCATGGCGCACTCCAGCGCGAGCAGGCCGACAGCCTCACCGGGGGCGCGCATGGACGATGCAACGGGAATGTCGAGCGGCACCAGGCGATGCCGCGTCAGCCGATTGGGGCCGGCGTAGAGCGAACGGGTCTGAAGCGCGGCAGCCTCGTAGACCTGTTCGGACGGCAAGTTGCCGGAAACAACGTCGTGGCCGATCGCGACAATCCGACCGTCGCGGTCGGTACCCAGGCGGACGCGCTGGATAGTGTCCGAGCGATGCGTCGTCACATGGAAGATCTGCTGCCTGGTGAGCGCGACCTTGACGGATCGCTTGAAGTATCGTGCTGCGATTGCGGCAAGAATGGCATCGGCATTTACCCATAGCTTGCCGCCGAAGCCGCCGCCGATGAATGGGCTGACCAGCCGCACGTTTCCGACGGGGATGTTCAACGTCCTGGCGATGACTTGCTGGCCCTGATTCAGCATCTGGTTCGCCGTATGCAAGATCAACTTGTTGTCGTCCCACATTGCGAGCGTCGCATGCGGCTCCATCATCGCATGACTTTGCAGGGGGGTGCTGTATGACATATCGATCTGCACGGGAGCGCTCGCATACGCATCCGAGAAATGTCCGACTTCGCTGTCGGCCGGCGCTCCGTCCGTTTGGTGCGGGACGCGGGCCAGGTCGAGATGTTGGGGCAGAGCGAAGTGTCCTCTGTTCGGATCATACTTCACGTTGACCAGAAAGGCGGCGGCCCTGGCCTGCTCGAATGTTTCGGCGACGACGAACGCGACCGGTTCGCCATAGCGGGACACGACAGGGCCTGTGAGCACAGGATGGGCTTCGCGATGATTGCCGCTGCCCTGTTTGGGAGCGTTGCGGTAGGTTAGGACGAGTCTGACGCCGGGCGATCGTTCGGCCTCGAGCGTTTTAATCGAGGTGATCCGCCCCTTTGCGATCGCAGCCTCAACGACAAACCCGTAGAGCGCATTCTGTTGCATTTCATAGGCGTAGTGCGCGCCGCCAGTGACCTTCAGTCGTCCATCGATGCGATCGAGCGGTTTTCCGACAATCGTCTCGGGATCCAGGGCGTTCACCCCCACCGGTATATCCATTTTCATCTTAATGTTCTCTCAGGTGCGGGTGATTTCGCCGAGCACGGCATGCAGGGTGCGGCGGGTCAGCGGGATCTTGAAATCATTGGAGCCATATCCTCGCGCACCTTCCAGAACCGCGTCCGCGGCTGCTCCGAAAGCCCTGGCGTCGGCAGCCGCATTGGTGAGACCTTTTTCGGCAGCGGCGATGCGCCACGGCCGGGGCGCGAGACCACCGAAGGCAAGACGGGCCGACCGGATGCGACCGCCCACGCTGTCGACGATAGCGGCCACTGAAACCAGCGCAAAAGCATAGGAGGCGCGGTCGCGCACCTTCCGGTAGACCTGAACGCCCGGAAGCGGCGGAGGCAACGTGACGGCCGTGACGATCTCGCCGGAAGCCAATTCCGATTCGATATCCGGCGTATGGCCCGGGAGCCGGTGGAAGTCCGCGATCGGGATCGTGCGGATTCTGCCTTCGTGGTCGATCGTCTCGACCTTTGCATCGAGTGCGCGCATGGCAACGGCCATATCCGACGGATGGGTCGCGATGCACGCCTCGCTCCCGCCCAGGATCGCATGGATGCGGTTGAAGCCGGCGAGCGCTGAACAGCCCGAGCCGGGGACACGCTTGTTGCAGGGCTTTGTGACGTCGTAGAAGTAGTAGCAGCGCGTCCGCTGCAGCAGATTGCCGGCGGTCGTCGCCTTGTTGCGCAATTGCGCGCTCGCGCCGGCGAGCAGGGCACGGCTTAGCACGCCGTAGTGCTGCCGCACCCGCACATCTGCCGCAAGGTCGGTGTTGCGGACCAACGCGCCGATACGCAAGCCGCCTTCCGAGGTCTCTTCGATCTTGCCGAGCGGCAGCCGGTTGATGTCGACCAGGGTCGATGGCGTCTCCACCTGCAACTTCATGAGATCGAGCAGGTTGGTGCCGCCGGCAATGAACTTGACGCCGGGCTTGCTCGCCGCGATAGCTGCGTCCATGACCGATTGCGCGCGCCCATAGGAGAAGGCTTTCATGTCTGTTCTCCCATTGCCTGCTTGATCGCCGCGACAATGTTCGGGTAGGCGGCGCAGCGGCAGATATTACCGCTCATCCGCTCACGAATTTCATCGTCGCTGAGCTCCGCCGCCGGATGGGTGAGATCCGCGGTCACATAACTCGGCACACCCTCGCGACTTTCGGCGAGCATGCCGACTGCTGAGCAGATCTGGCCTGAAGTGCAGTAGCCGCACTGAAACCCGTCATGCTCGACTAACGCGGTCTGCATGGGATGCAGAGCTTCGCCGAAAGCAAGTCCTTCAACGGTGGCTATCGATTGACCATCGTGCATGACCGCGAGCGTAAGGCATGAATTGATGCGGCGTCCTTCGACCAGAACGGTGCACGCGCCGCACTGGCCGTGATCGCATCCCTTCTTCGAGCCGGTGAGCGCCAGGTGCTCGCGCAAGGCGTCCAGCAAGGTTGTACGGGGGTCGAGCGCAAGATTGTGCAGATGGCCGTTGACCCGAAGTGCGATCGTCGTAGCCGAGGGATCAACCTGATCGGTGCCGGCAAGCGCGCCTCGTGGAAGGCTACTCAACAGGAGCGCGGTGGTGCCGGTCTCGATGACCGTGCGGCGCGTGACCTCCACGGTTGGAAAAGTGGCGTGTGTATCGTCCATGTCTGTTCCGCGTTTGCAGGGTAAATCAAAGATGTGGGGGTTAGGTCGCCTCAGCTCATGGCCAGGTCGCGTCCGGCAGATTGACGACGATAGGCACAGGCGTGCTGCGCACCACGACCCACCGGAAAGGAAGAAGCTGGGAGGGATTGATCTCCATATGGGGAAGAAACGCAGGAACGTGGATGAAGTCGCCAGCCTTCGCGCGTGCAGAGAACTCACCCCTGTCGCCCCAGCGGACTTCGCAACGGCCTGACAGGACGAATGCGATCGTGTCCTGTTCGCCGTGATGGTGGACTCCGGTTCGTGCACCCGGCTCCACTTCGAAAAGGCCACCCCAGATGGTCGACGTGATGCCCAGCGATGGTCCGATCGCGGCGAAGCGATGGGAGCCCGATGTCTGCGCCGTCGCCGCGTCGAATCGCTCGCGGCTTACGATTTGGATTGTTGATCGTGTGTCCATCATGCCGCCTCCCGATCCGGAGGCGCCATGAACTCGGGACCGACGGGATCCTTGATCATCTCCTGAAGAATTCGGTCGATTTCGGCCATGGCGGCATCATCGATTCGCCAGCCGAGCACGTCCGTGATCGGAGAGATTTGCTCCGCGCGTCGAGCACCCCACAACGCAATGTTCAACTCGCCGCGATCGAGTACCCAGCGTACCGCCAGATGGATCACTCCTCTGTTGAAGCGTTCCCGTGCGAACTGGTCGAGCCGCACAACGGCGTCGAGATATTGCTGGAAGCGTGGTGATTGAAATTTCGGATCGCTCTTTCGCAGGTCGTCGCCGGTGAAACGGCTCGATGTGGACATGCTGCCGGACAAGAGGCCTCGGCACAGCGAGCCGTAAGCGAGCAGCGCGATCTTCTTCTCCTGGCAATAGGGGAGCACCTCCTGCTCGATCGCGCGTTCGAACAGATTGTAGGGCGGCTGAGCCGTATGAAGTGGCGCGACCTTGCGGAATTCATTCATTTGCGCCGGGCTGAAATTGCTGACGCCGACCGCCCGAATTTTGCCGTCGCGGTGCAGCGCGCTGACCGCCTCGGCAGTCTCGGCGATCGGTGTCAGGGGATCGGGCCAGTGCACCTGATAAAGATCGATGACATCTGTCCGAAGCCGGCGCAAAGAGCTCTCGGCTTCCTCGATGATGCGGGCCTTGCGCGCGTTGCGGAACGGTTGGCCGTTCCTCCAGTCGAGCCCGACCTTTGTGGCGATGATGGCGTTCCGGCGGCGACCGTCGGCGAGGGCCTTTCCGACAATTTCTTCCGAGCGGCCGAATCCGTAGACGGGCGCTGTATCGATGAGATTGATTCCGCGATCGAGCGCTTCCTGGATTGTCCTGATCGCATCGCGTTCGTCGGTTCCGCCCCACATCCAGCCACCGATCGCCCACGTCCCGAGTGCAATGCGAGATGCGCGGATGGATGTACCGGGAATGTCGATGAATTCCATGTTCTTGTTCGGGGCGAACTTCATGCTTACTCCTGTTTTGTCTGCGCCCATCCGATTGCATGAGACGACGCGGGGGATGGTCGCGCGAACCAATCTGCTCTGATCGGACGCCTGCCCGTCTCTGGACATCGTGGCTGCTACTGCGCACCGGCGGCGTTGAGTGGGCGAACTTGATGGGTCTGAGGTATTGCCGCTGGCGATGCGTCGCTATTAAATTGGACTTCAGATTCGTCACTTTGAATTGACGCCCCGATTGGGGCTGCCATCGGTCGGACGACGCAAGCGGATCCGGACCGATAGCAGGGAGCTCCAGGTCTCTAGCTGCAGCTTAGCGGTAACGGCTGATCGGGATGCAAGGCGTACCAATCGTAGCAGTCCGGGTCGCCATAATAGTAACCGTAACCCGGCCGGTATCTGCCGTAGTGATTCATGGCGTGGTCATGGATACCCGCGCCATACGGATGGGGATGATCGCCAAGGCCGAGATGATCGCCACCGATCCGACCCATGTCGCCATGCATTGCCATGCCGCCGACATGAACGCCTCCGCCGAAGCCGCCCACGTGCGCACCTCCTCCGAAACCGCCCATGTGTCCGCCACCGCCGAAACCTCCGCCGTGACCGCCACCACCACCTCCTCCGCCGCCGCCGCGTGCATCCGCCGCGCCGACAGCCAGTGCGGAGGCAAGCGCAGCCGAAGCCAGGATCATCATCACTCGTTTCATCAGAATACTCCTTGTATTTGAATGTTCACTGGTCAGCGCGGCATCCGTACGTGGTTGCGTGGCCAGGCTTTCGCGATGCTTGAAAGAGTAGGGACGCCCGACAGCTGCGCCATTCAAATCGCCTTCACAAAGACTGGAGTACTGTCCACTCGCGGCAAGTTGAGAAATTCAGAGAACCAAGGCGATACGTCGCTTGACGCTCCGAGCCGGAGAGAACGAGCAATAAAAAACGGGCTGGAACGGAATCCAGCCCGTTTTCGTCTGTGCGCTGATCGACAAAGGGCCACAAGCGCCAAGGCGCAAGAAGAGCAGTCGATTCAGCCGAAACCCGCAGTACGCAGATTAGAACGCGCCTGTGCCCGGTTCGCAGGGGACGTTATTGCCGGTCCACGGTGCCGTCGCAAATGCGCCGACGCGTGGCGGCTGAACGCAGGCACGGTTACCGGAATAGAACGGCGCTTCTGGTGCGGCGGCATTCGCTTCCATGGCGGCCCGCCGGGAGGCGACGCCGCTTTCGCGAGCCATGGCCGGCGTTGCGAGCATTGCCACCGCGATGAGTCCAGTCGAGAGCAGTTTGAGATACGTCATCGAGCTTCTCCGTTGAAAAACAGCAGGGCCGAGGTCAAGGGGGTGGCCCGTCTCAGCAGATGCGGTGCTCACGGATCGGCCAAACGCACGAAATGTTCACGGGGCTTCAATGGAGCGTGAGTCAGGAGTGTAAGGAACGGGACGGCAGCCGTACGCGCCATTGCGAAACCGTTCTATCGCGCCGCGCGCAATCGCGCGTGCGAACGTTAGCTTCAACGCTCACCAGGTTCATTTTGTGAAGGCGGCAAGTGAGTGCGCAAAGCACTTCATGATCGCAGTTCGCAAAGGGGAGGAGAGAGGTGTCCGTGCTGCGCTTCGTTAATGCCCCGCGTTAGCGTTAAGGCGGTCGTACCTTGTTGCACGACCGACGGGTCTAAAGTCCCGCTTCCTCCGAAGCCACCATTCCGAGCGCCGTCCAGTCGAGCCCACCGTGGCCACGCGCGATTCCCGTGATCAGGCGGTCGCGAACGACACTCACCGATGGCATTGGAGCGCCGGCCAACTCCGCCTCGGCCAACGCCAAGCGGACGTCCTTGAGGGCCAAAGGCATCGTCAATCCCGGCTTATAGCTGCCGGCAATGAGCCGGCTGCCATAGTTTTTATGGACGCGACTGTCGAACATCGTGCCAGTCATGATATCCACAAATTGCTGAGGGTCCTGTCCGCGCTTGCGCAGAACAGTGACGATTTCTCCGAGGACCTCGAGAGCCGTCGCCGTCATCATGTTGCCCAGCAGCTTGACCAAATTGGCCTGTGCAGGTTCCGTCCCGATGACCAAAGTCTGCCCTAGTGAATCCGTCACGGACCGGCAATTTTCACAGGACCCCGGCTTGCCCGCCATGATGATGGCCAGCTGTCGGGCTCTGGCGGCGTCGGGATTGCCAAACACGGGGGCTGCAACGTAGCCTTGACCGCGACGTTCATGCTCGAGCAGAAATGCGGCCGAGGCCTCGGTGCTGATGGTGCTCATCGACAGATGGATCGCGCCCGGCCGTAGGGACTCCGATATCCCGAATGGTCCAAAGAAGACATTCCGCACGGCGGCGTCATCCGGCAGCATGGTGATGATGATGTCGCTATCCAACAAGTCCGAGCGACACGTTGTTGCCGTCAATCCGAGCGCGTGGAGGTCGTTGATGCGCTCCGGTCGGCGCACATAGGCGCACAAGTTGTGACCGTCGGCCGCAAGATTGGATGCCATTGCTGTACCCATCAGGCCCAGCCCGATAAATCCAATTTTGGGGGGCATCTGCCTGTCAACCTGCGGATTGCCATTCACGCGCCGTTCGTGGGTATTGTCCAGCATGGCAGCTCTTTCTCTTAGTCGCGTACTCTGGAACGTAAGCATCTGGTCGAGGATGTCGTCTAAAATCGATTTCAGTGTTGGCGGAGGCAAAAGTAGAAGGTGGGGCCGTCCGGCTCCTGGCGATGACGACCAATGGGGTCCGCGCCCGATCCCTTAAGCTCTTTAAATTGCTATTTAATGGCACGACCCGGAAAGGGCGATTATGTCTGTTGTCGACAGTCGTGCCGCGCTTGCCGAGGCCACCTGATAAGCCGGAGCGGGCGGCGCTGCGCCAAGTCAGTGGGATAGCGCGGTCGGGCTCCCTCCAAGTCGGCCATTTGAGCGGAGGCCTATGACTTTGCCAATGAGCGAGCATATGATTTCCAGCCAACCGGCTGAGCAGTTTGGACTACCTGAGATCGAGCTGATGATGAAGGTTCTTCTGATCGAGGACGACGCCGGAACGGCCGAGGAGATCGTGGGCGAGCTGAGCGAGCTTGGGTTTGAGGTCGAGTGGGCGTCAAACGGAATTGAAGGCCTCGACAAAGCCCGGGCGCTGCATCCCGATGTCCTGATCGTCGATCGCATGCTGCCCGGTATGGACGGGCTTACAATCATCGCGGCGTTGCGCAAGGAGCAGGTTAGCACTCCGGTCCTGGTGCTGAGCGCGCTCGGCGCCGTCGACGATCGGGTGCGAGGCTTGCGAAGCGGTGGAGACGATTACCTGACGAAGCCCTTCGCAGTCGTGGAGCTCATAGCAAGAATAGAAGCCCTGCTTCGTCGTCCCACGGACAGCCGCGGGACGACGTTGCGGGTCGGTCCTCTTGAACTCGATCTGATCGAGCGTACCGCGTGGCGCGGCGAGCGAAAGATCGATTTGTTGCCACGCGAATTCCGCCTGCTCGAATACATGATGCGGCGAAGTGATCAGTTGCTGACGCGTGCAATGTTGCTCGAAGAGGTCTGGAATTACAAGTTCGTCCCGGCCACGACCAATCTGGTCGATGTGCATATGGGCCGGCTGCGGCACAAGGTCGACGGCGCTGGGGAACCCCAGTTGATCCACAACGTCCGGGGCTCCGGGTTTATTCTGCGACCGCAGCAATAGGCGCTGCCAGCGCCGTTGCCCGGCGATCGAATGAGGTACGAACACCAACCGGCGGGATCGATGCGCCAGCTCCAATTCATACGCTCGAACACCTTCCGCTGGGCCTCGGCGGTGGCCGCTGTCTTCGCCCTGTTCATGATCGTGCTGTTCGGCTTCATCTACTGGAAGATCGACGGCTACTTGATTGCGCGATCCGATCGCATGATCGCTCAACAGCTCAATTTCATGGCAGCGCTGCCGCGGGATCGCCGCGCCGCTGCAATCTCGGACCACCTTGGCCAGGATTCCCGAGGCGTTCAGTTTGCGGGATTGTTCGATCCTGCCGGCAATCGGCTTGCCGGCAACCTCAGAGAGCTGCCGCGGGACTTCACGGTCGATGGAGCGGCACAGGCCGCGAGGGTAGCGCCGGTTGGTCAACCTCCAAGCGGCGATCCGCTGATTCGGGCGATAGGTCGGCGTCTGGAAAACGGCGATGTCCTCGTGTTGGGGCGGAACGTCGACGAGACAAGCGAGATATCGAGCGTCGTGGGGCAAGCCCTCGCGCTCGGGCTCTTGCCAGCGCTCTGCCTTTGCTTGTTGGCCGGAGCCTGGCTGAGCGTGCGCGCGCAACGGCGGGTGGAGGAGGTCAATCAGCGGGTTCAGCGCATCATCGCCGGCGACCTCCGCGAGCGCCTCCCGCATCGTAACGTCAGCGATCCGTTCTCCCGATTGGCCGTGATTGTGAACAGCATGCTCGATGAAATGGAAGCAATGATCAACGCGCTCGCTGGCGTCGGCAACGATATTGCGCACGATTTACGAACCCCGTTGACCCGCGCCCGATTGTCCCTGGAGCGCGGGCGTACACATGCAACCACCTTGGAGCAGCTTCAGAGCGTCACGGACAAGGCGATCGGAGGCATTGATCAGTCGCTCGCGATTATCACCGCTCTCCTGCGACTGACGGAGATTGAGAACAGTCGGCGTTCGGCCAGGTTCGGCAATGTTGCGCTTCATGAAATCTTACGAGAGGTATGTGACATCTACGAGCCGATCGCCGAGGACAAGACCATCGAGCTTGGCGTGGACATCGACCGCAAGCTGCACGTTTGGGGTGATCGCGATCTGCTCTTCGAGGCCGTGGCGAACCTCGTCGACAACGCCATCAAGTTCACACCGGCGGGTGGGAAGGTCGGCCTGGACCTACTGCGTGGGGACAAGGAAACCATCGTGCGCGTGACCGATACCGGTTCGGGTATCAGTGAACAGGAACGCGAAGCCGTGCTACGGCGGTTCTACCGCTCCGACAAGATGCGCAACACGCCGGGCGTCGGGCTGGGACTTAGCCTGGTGGCGGCCATCATCAAGCTGCACGGCTTCCGGCTGGTCATTCATCCCGGCTCGGGAGGGCGGATCGAGATCGTCTGCCTTGACAAGGCAAACGGACCAACTCGTTGCAGAGATGATTGATGCAACGGGCAGATGCGGCGCTATCGTCCAGCTTTGTCGAAAATCAGGTCTGATTGGGCTGCGCCGCTCGGTCGGCCAATCACGATCGTGCCGTGGTTCAGCGCCTGGTGACAGGAGTTGCAGGCGTCGCTGAGCTCGTCATAGGCCTTGCCAAAATCGGCGTCGTCCCTCCGACCGATCGCAACCTTAAGGTCCTCGATCGGCTTTTGGATAACTGACTCGATCATGTCGGAAAACGGGGTGCCCTCTTCGATTGGATGCGCGCGTCCGAGTCGGCCGAAGGCACCGCGGAGATTGCCTAGCTCGTAGGTGGCAAAATTCCAGTCGCCAGCCTGTTCGGCACGCCATATCCGCTCGTGTCTGGGTTGAATCGTGCCGATCATCATGTCGCTGATGCTCGGCAGATACGTCGCCGGTTGAGTGGAGGAGACGCTTCCTGAGCCGGCATGAGCTCCGGGCAGGCGCACAATTACGGTTGTCAGCGGGATCAAAATGGCGGCCGACAGTAGGACAAGCGCCAGCGAGCTCTTCGATATCGCAGGCAACGGAACAAGGTTCATGGTGGTTGTTCCGAACGTGAGTTAGGGCCGGTGTCATCAACGGACGGGAAATCCGCTCCGTCAGGCGGGCATTGCGCGCGCATTGCAGTCGTCATGCTTACCGCGCGTCTCCCGCAGCGTGCGCGCGACAGTTCTGTCGCGCGCACGGTAGCGAAATGGCGCAATCCGCGGGTCCGCTTGCCAAAGCCGCTATCGAGCTTCTCGTGAGCCACGCGCATGGCGTGATTTCAAAGCCAGTGCCGGCAGCGGCGAGGCTGTCAATATTTGGAACCACATCCAGGCGGTCATGAGGGGCAGCAGGATCATCGTCTCAACTCGCGGATTGCCATTGCTCGAGCTAGAACTGGGCTCTCAAAGAGCCGAAGCCTTTCGCAATTGCACGATGCTGTCGCCAGCTTGGGGTCTTTTCGCAAGTTCGGTGGCGTCCCTCGGAGGCGGCTCAAATCACTACGGCGCTACGAGAGCGACCCCTTCACGGGCAACGAAGAGTTGTCTGACGGCAAGATTGTCGAGGATGTGCGCGGTGGTGCGGCGAATCTGTCGACAGATGAGTTAATCAGCGTGCTTGCCCAGACGCGCGGCTCGAGGCCATTGTCTCCGCCGGCCGAATCGTGAGTTGGGCCGCGGCGGAAAACGCGCGTGAGCGCATGAGAACCGTTGCAACGAGACCGGTGATGCCGGAGGCGGCGAGGATCATCGCCACGATAATGAATTGGTAGATGCCAGCATAGACCGGGCTGGCGCCGGAAACCACCATCCCGGCCATCACTCCCGGGATCCACACCAGCCCCAGCGATTTCATCATGTCGAGGCGGGGCAGAAGGCTTGCGTAGACGGCACTCTGAAGGTAGGGCGCAACGATGACGGCGGGCTCGGCGCCGAGCGACAGGCCTGCCTCGATCTGGCCGACATGGGCAAGGAGCTCGGCTCGGAGACGCTCGATTGCCTGTGCGCACGCATTCATCGCGTTGGCGATGATCATGCTGCCGACCGGGACGAGCATTGAAATGTCCGGCTTAAGACTGCGGATCGCCAGCATCACGGCGATAACGGTGCCTGCACCTGCGGCAATCGACCAGAAACAGAGCGGAAGTGCACCAGCCACACCCTTGAGACGTTGGGCGGCCGTGATCGCTGCGGCGATCGCCATCATGAACAGGATGAGGCAGCCGATCAGCAGGCGGCCATGCAACAGCAGGGCCAGTACCAGGCCGACCAGAATCATCTGCACGAGGCCGCGCGCCATCGATACGATCGCCTCACGCTCTATATGCACGGATTGCCAGCGACACAGTGCGACGACCGCCGCGCACAGCGCGATCGCCCCGCCGGCCTGCGCGAGGCCGGTCAGCACGTCGTTGCCAATACTGTTCTGGAGTTCAGCCAGCATGCAGAACCTCGTCGGTGGGGCCGATCGCGGCCAGCCGGCCCGCTTGCATGACCATCGTTCGCCTCGCAAGCCGCTCCGCCTGGGCGAGATTGTGCGTGACGATGAGGCACGTCATTCGCCGTTCCCTGACGATGCCGAGAACGAGTTCCTCGATGCCGCGCACCGACGCCTCGTCCAGGGCGGAGGTCGGCTCGTCCAGCAACAGCACCTCGGGCTGGTTCGCAAGGGTCCGCGCCAGCGCGACGCGCTGGGCTTCGCCGCCGGAGAGGTTGCTGACGTCGCGATCGCCAAATCCGGACAAGCCGACACGCTCCAGAAGACCCTCGATGTGAGTGGACGTCAGCATCGTGCCGCGTTGACGCGGCCCAAACGCAATGTTGGCGGCGATGGTGCCTGGGAAAAGATACGCCGTCTGCATCAACACGCCCACCCGGCGCCGCAATTCCCGTGGCGTGATGGAACGGTAATCCTGCGACTTGAGCAGGACGGTGCCGGACGTCGGCTCGTCCAGACGATTGAGTAGCCGGAGGAACGACGATTTACCGGCTCCGCTTGGTCCGACGATGGCGAGTATCTCGCCGGCCAATACCTGTACACTGACGTCCTGGACGAGCACGCGCCCAGCCAGCTCCCGTGACAGATGTCTGGTTTCGACGTCGGCGATTGCCGCAGCCCGCTCGGGCTCGATTGCGGCCTGCGGAGCGGGGTCTGCTCCTGCTCTCATGTCATTCGCGACACCGGTCGGCCTTGTTGCCACGGGACGTTCCTCTCGACAGGCCACCGCGAAAAGCGGCGAAGGTCCAACAATCACGAGACGGTGGATAGCTAATGATTGGCATACACGCGACGTCTAGGCCGCACGTTTGGGAGTATACGGTCCAATCACGCACTTGTAGCCCTGTAACGTCCACTGGCTGTAAGGGCCATGCGAGAGCCAATCGGCGATTCCTGTCTGGGCATTGGTCCCGCATGCACTCATGGTGATGCCCGACTGCTCGCTATTGGTGACCACCTTTTCCAGACAGAGCGCTCCGTTGCAGAGGATTGCCACCAGAGTGATCAACATTTTCGCCTCCCGGAGGATTCCAAAACAGATCGATTAGAACTTCTGCAGCACGTCGGCCGGGAAGGTGGCATCGTCGGGTTGGCCGCTATCGTCCGTCCAAATGCATTTGACTTGGTCGTCATTGACCGCGGATACGGTCATCATGGGTCCTCCAGATCGCAACCTGACAAGCTCGCCACGCTCGAATTGGCGGGCCGTTGCATCGGGCTGGACGGAAGCCCGCGGGGATATCGATGCTGGGGCGGCGAGTGCCGGACACGATGCGCCAATCGCCAGAAATAGCGTCGCAACTGCGATGCGTCGTTTGTTTCGCGGAGACATGTCAACCTCTATCCTTCGTGAGTACACGATCGGTGCTCGATGCGCCGATCCCATTCGATTCGATGACAGGATCGCTACGAGGCCGGCTTGGGCGTCGCCGACGTGCCAGCCGATGAGACGCGCCACACCGCATTGCCGACGTCGTCGGCGACCAGCAGTGCGCCACTACGATCCATGGCGAGGCCGACGGGCCGGCCATGGGTGTGGTTGTTCGCATCGAGGAAGCCAGTGACGACGTCCTGCGCTGGGCCGGAAGGCTTGCCATCCTTGAAGGGTACGAAGACCACCTTGTAGCCATTAAGCGGCGTTCGATCCCAGCTGCCGTGCTCCCCGACGAAGGCGCCGCTCTGATAGTTGGCAGGAAGATTGTGGCCGGAGGACATGGCAAACCCCAGGGGAGCCACGTGGGAGCTGAGCGCGTAGTCCGGCACGATCGCTTTGGCGACTAGATCCGGCCGTTGCGGCTGAACGCGCGGGTCGAGATGTTGACCGTAATAGCTGTACGGCCAGCCGTAGAACCCGCCATCCTGCACGGAGGTGAGATAGTCCGGCACCAGGTCGGGTCCGATCTCGTCACGTTCGTTGGCAATCGCCCACAGCTTGCCGGTGGTCGGCTCCCACTGTAACCCCGTCGGGTTGCGCGTCCCGCTGGCAAAGATGCGGTGAGCGCCGGTGGTGCGATCGACTTCCCAGATGGCTGCGCGTTCGTACTCGGCTTGTATGCCGTTTTCCGCAATATTGCTGTTCGATCCGACGCCGATATAAAGCTTGGATCCGTCCGGGCTCGCCAGCAGGCTCTTCGTCCAATGGTGATCGATCGGTCCACCCGGCAGATCGGTCAGCTTGGTACCTTTGGCGGTGATGCTGGTCTGCCCGTCCTGATACGGATAGCGCATGATCGCATCCGTATTTGCAACGTAGAGATCGTGACCAACCAGCGCGACGCCGAACGGAGAATTGAGGTGATCCAGAAACACTGACCGTACGTCGGGAATGCCATCACCATTGGTGTCGCGGAGCAATGTGATCCGGTTGGCGTCCTTCGCCTTGGCGCCGGCGAGCGTCTCTACCACGCCGGTGACCAGATCCTTGGGACGGAAGATCGGCGCCTTCGGGCCGTTGCTCTCGACGACCAGCACGTCCCCGTTCGGCAGGACGTAAACCGAGCGCGGATGCTGCAGCCCTGTGGCAAGCGCTTGGACCTTTAGCCCCTGCGGGACCTTGGGTGTCTCGGATCCCCAGCCCACAGGTGTCGCAATGCGGATCGGCGGCAGCAGGTATTGATGCAGTTGCGGCAGCACGGCATTGGCGCCGATCTGCAGTTTCGGATCACCTCCGGCATCGTTGCAGCCGGCCAGACCCAAACCGGCGACAGCGGCCATGATGGCAGCAACCTGGGGCAAGCTCGTCCTGACTGCGGTCATGCCTTTGCTCCGCTACGATAGCGACGGGTCAACGTCCAGCCGGGGGAGATCGCGAAAAGCAGAACAACGAGCACGATACCCGAGAGGGTCAGCCCCGTGGGAACGACCGCGGTATAGCCGTCCCGGCTATGGATGAGGACATTGAAAATGGACAGCACGACCGCGGCCGCGAAGGCAGATGCGCGGATCCATGCCGGTCTTTGGTTTCGAAAGAGATCGACCATCGCGGCCAGCGCGACGAGCGCGGCCATGACGAGTCCCCCCGCGATCAGCCAGACCGAAAACCGGTACCACATCACCTCGGCCGTCCTCCAATAGGCCAGGTCGGTCGCGAACGCCGCCGCAAAGTAGGCAATCGGGAATGGCACCAGGATCTGATGGATCGGTCGACTGAGTGAGCCGGCCGCTGGTCGGCTGCCGAGACCGGCAATATCCAGCTTAGTCATGCTTGTACCCTCCGTGCATTGAGTTGGCCATCATCAGATCGTGCATCGCGATTCACGCGGCGCTACCGGCCTGTGTTGGGCTTGCCTCTGATATCGTCGTCGACCATCGAGTGATCTTTCGAATTCGCACGCGGCGGCCCGAATCGATTGTCCGGAAGCATCGTCGTGCGTTCAAGAAAATGCGATCGCGGCACGGAACATATGTCGGGGGGCGTGGCTATCTGAACGGGCACGGTAACTGAAAAGGCGCAGCAATGATCGGCGATGGTCCGCTTCAGCAGCGTGCGAAGCTTTTCTGGCGCGGCGGAAATCCCACGCTTTCATCGAGATATGTGGCGGAGGAGAGGGCGATAGCGCTCACCTTTGGCGGATCCACCAACGCCGTGATGATGGCCACGCCGGCCGATCTCGAGGATTTCGGAGTCGGCTTTGCCTTGACGGAAGGGATCATCGACCAGGCCAACGAGATCGCCAGCATCGAGATCGTGGAGAGCAGCCTCGGGATCGAGGTTCAAATGTGGTTGGACCGATACCGGGCGGACGAACTCTTGACGCGTCGACGGGCCATGGTCGGTCCGGTCGGCTGCGGATTATGTGGCATCGAAAGCCTGGAGCAGGCCTGTCCCGCGCCACGGCAGGTATCAAGCACGGCGACCTTTCGTGCACGCGACCTGTTGAACGCCATGAGCGCGCTCGCGCCGCTGCAAGGGCTCAATCAGAAGACGCGGAGCATGCATGCCGCAGCCTTTTGGCAACCGCACAAGGGCATCGGTCTGGTGCGGGAGGATGTCGGCCGTCACAATGCCCTCGACAAGCTTGCCGGTGCGCTGATGCGGGAAAACACGGCTCGTGCGGGCGGCGCGATCCTTCTGACGAGCCGCGTGTCGGTTGAGATGGTGCAGAAGACCGCGCGGATCGGTGCGCCTGTCCTCGTCGCGGTCTCGGCACCGACCTCGCTCGCAGTCGAAACCGCCGACCAGGCCGGCATCACGCTGATCGCGGTCGCCCGTGCGGACGGATATGAGATCTTTACCCATCCCGGTCGCCTCATCTTTTCCGACTGCCCGACGATCGCAGCGTGCAGTCCGCTCGCCATACGGGATTCATGCGGCAGCTACGGCCGGATCCCGCGTGCAAATGCGCAAAATCCCTTCGCGCCGGAAAAGGCCGTGGTGATGCGACCACTACCTGCACCAGGGCGGGATCAACGCGAGGCCCGTGAGGAGAAGGATAGCTCACATGGATGCAACGGCGCTTCTGTTGTCGCGGATACAGTTCGGCTTCACGATCTCGTTTCATATCATATTCCCGGCCTTCACCATCGGTCTTGCGGCCTGGCTGACCGTCCTCGAAGCCATGCACATGCGAACGGGTCGTCCCGTCTATCAGGCACTGTTCGAATTCTGGCTCAAGATCTTCGGCATCGCCTTCGGTATGGGAGTCGTCTCAGGAGTCGTGATGGGATTCCAGTTCGGAACAAACTGGAGCGTTCTGGCGAAGATGTCGGGACCTATCCAAGGTCCGCTTCTCTCCTACGAGACCTTCACGGCGTTCATGCTGGAGGCCAGCTTCTTCGGAGTCCTCGTGTTCGGACGCAAGCGAGTGCCGCCATGGTTCTATTTATTCTCGATCGCGATGGTGTCGCTCGGGACCACGTTGTCCGCCTTCTGGATCATGGTCAACAACAGCTGGATGCAGGTGCCGGTCGGCTACGTCCTCCAGAACGGCTACTTCGTGCCGGACGATTGGACGAAGATCATCTTCAATTCGGTCGTATGGTCGCGCTTTCCGCACATGCTGCTGGCGGCCTATCTCACGGGGACATTTTGCGTTGCCGCGACCGGTGCATGGTACGTGCTGCGTGGCGACAACTACGCCGAGTCCAGGGTGATGTTGCGGATGGGACTGTTCCTCGCAGCGCTCCTGATTCCCATTCAGCTCGTGTTCGGCCATCTGGTCGGCGACTACGTTCACGACCACCAGCCGGTCAAGTTCGCGGCCATCGAGGGCCGCTGGCACGACGAGGAGCCTGCGAGCGAAGTGGTGCTCGGGCTGCCCGATCCGGCGACTGAAAGCAACAAATACGAGATCAAGGTGCCGATTCTCGGAAGCATCATCGCCAGCTCGAGCCTGAACTCGAAAGAAGTGGGCTTGGCCGATTTCGCGCCGCAGGATCGCCCGCCAGTGCTGATACCGTTCGTGACGTTCCGCATCATGGTCGGCTGCGGGCTGATCATGCTCGCGATCGCGTGGTTCGGATCCTATCTGAGCATCAAGCGGCGCCTGCGCCGGAACCGCCTCATGCTCTGGGCAATCTTTCTCACCTTTCCGCTTCCGTTCATCGCCATTCTGACCGGCTGGTATGTTGCCGAGGTCGGACGACAGCCCTGGGCGATCTACGGATTGCTGCGGACGGCGGACGCCGTGACGCCGTTCCTGACGGCGCCGGCGGCGATGACCTCGCTCCTGCTGTTCGGCGCGGTTTATCTCTTTATCTTCTCGTTCGGCACATTCTACATCTATCGGCTCTTGCGGACCGGTCCGGCGCGCCTCGTCTTCAACCCGTCGCACGGCGCCTCTCCAAATCGCCCGATGTCGCTCGCCGACGCGAAACTCATTCAGAGCGCAGGAGAATAGAGATGGTTTTGTTCTGGGTCGCTCTTCTGGCCATTAGCATATTGATCTATCTGCTGCTCGATGGATTCGATCTCGGGGTCGGCATGTTGTTCGCACTCGCCGGCAGCGAGGCGGATCGCGACACGATGCTCGACACTGTCGCGCCGGTCTGGGATGGCAATGAGACTTGGCTTGTCGTTGCCGGCGTGATCCTGTGGGGCGCGTTTCCACTCGTCTATGCCACGCTGTTGTCGGCCTTCTATCTGCCGGTCATCATCATGCTGCTTGGGCTGATCCTGCGCGGCGTCGCCTTCGAGTTCCGCCACAGGGCGGCGCGGCAGTTTCGCTGGATCTGGGATGTGAGCTTCGTGGGCGGATCGTTCGCTGCGAGCTTCATGCAAGGCGTGACAGTTGGAGCCCTGGTGCAAGGCCTGAAGTTCACCGACGGGAAGTATGTCGGCGGCGTTTTAGGCTGGCTGAGCTCGTTCTCCGTGTTGTGCGGCATCGGGCTGTGTCTGGGCTACGCTCTTCTGGGCGCCAGCTGGCTGGTGCAAAAGTGCGAGTTAGGCGTCCGTGCAACGGCTCGTCGCCAGATTCCCGGGCTGGCGCTCGCCGTCCTGGCGTTTCTGATCATCGTCTTCGCGCACGCTCTGATCGAGAACCTTCCGATCATGCATCGCTGGCTCGATCGGCCCTATCTGTTCGTGTTTCCAGCCGTCGGTGCCATCGCTGCGGTCGTGCTGGCCAGCAGCATCCTCTATCACAACGATCGCTGGCCGTTCGCCGCCGTCGCCGTCATCTTCGTTGCGGCGTTTGGAACGCTGGCACTGTCCTTCTGGCCTTACATGATCCCGTTTGCCATCACGATCGACGAGGCTGCGGCGCCTCATGCCAGTCTGGCATTCATGTTCTGGGGCGAGGGCCTCTTCGTTTTTCCCCTGATGGTGCTGTATGTCGCGATCGGGTATCGGGTGTTCAGAGGCAAGGTGGGGACGACGCCCGGTCACTAGGACCCTTTGGCCTTATCCGCGGAAGCGCTCGCGATACTCGCTGGGACCGGTGCGCTGCACGCGCAGCGGAGTTTTTGGCTCTCTCGGAATGGCTGAATCAGATCGCCAAATCGATCAAGGACGTGAGGGTGATTTGACGACATCGCGTCGTCGGCATCTTGGCATATGCTCCGGAAGCGAAAGGCCGGCCACGAGAAGGCCATCGATCAGATTCTGCTGATCGATGGCATCTAGCAGGTTCAGGCGAGCGAGGCGTTCGGTCTATCGCTTCGCCATCACGCCGGGCGCATTGTCGGGCCAACCCGCGATCGTGCGTTCGTCGACATTGAGATGCTGGGCCACGAGTTTCGGCGGCGTGTGCGTGAGCCAGTTGAAGAGCGAGACTTCTTCATAGCGGGAGGCGCGAAACACGCCGATGAATTGCAGATCGGTGTCGCCGACGTTCTCGACATAGTGGCCGAGGTTGCGCTTGACATAGCCGATGTCGCCGGCATTGAAGTCCATCGTCAGCGCGTTCGGCCCGGTGTCAAACACCGTCATGCGCGCCTTGCCCTTGATGTAGTATTGCCACTCATCGGCATTGGGGTGCCAGTGCATGTCCCTGATGCCGCCGGGACGAACCGTGACCAGCGCGGCCGCCACAGCGGTCGAAACCTTGAAGTTGCTGCTGTCGGCAACCCGGATGCTTCCCGTATCGGACGATTTGAACGGCTGGGATGATCCGAGCGGGAAGATGAAGGGATGGGTGGGGACGGGGGCATCCTTCTGAATCGCGGCGCGGTCGCCGGTGAGATCACCGGGCACGGTGCCCTGGAATATCCAAAGATTGTGCAGCGGGATTTTCGAAAAAGTATCTGCCCGGACGCTGAAGTTCTTGGCCAGGATCTCGGGCGGTGTGTGTGCGAACCAGTCCGTGACGAGCAGGGTATTGAATTCATCGGCATGGCCGTCATCGAAGCAGATCACGAATTCGCATCCGTCCGGGCCCAAGCCCTGCAGTGAATGCGGCGCTCCCGGCGGGAAATACCAGAGATCACCCTCCTTGACGTCCGCAACATAGGGGCGACCCTGCGCATCGAGAACCGTCACACGGCATGTGCCATAGGTCATGATGGCCCACTCGGCAGCCTGGTGCCAGTGCAACTCGCGGATGCCGCCGGCCGTCAGGCGCATGTTGACGCCAGAGATCTCCTTGGAAATGGCAAAATCGGCAACTGTGACCTCCCGTGCCCATCCGCCATTCTGGATTCGCTTCGGCGCGTTGTTGAAGGAGGCCCACGTTGTCGGCATGCCGCCGACATCCGTCGCCGGAGGAGATTGCGCGGAGGGAAATTGATTGCCCAGAACCTCACTCTGCGGGCCCGGATCAAGGAGATTTCCCGGACCCTTCGCGTTGATGGCGCCCTGGGCCGGCTCGTCCGGATTGCCGAAGGATCCGGCCTTCGCTGCGGACACTGTCATCGCCGCACCCATTGCAGAGGCCGCCAGCAGGTTTCGTCTCGAAATCATGGTCGTATCTCCAAGCGGATTGCACTGCAGAGCCGTCAATGGCGGTCTCTCCCCGTGGAGTTAGGAAGGACCCGCTGCGAGCCAATCCAGAGAGGACGTCAGCCTTTCAAAAATGCACTACGGCATTTCTCTGATCGGACCCTTTGGTCTGTCGCGCTGGCACGATCCGGCAATCTCGAAAGAAAATCCGCGGCTGGAATCACAACTGTTTCGTATCGGTAGGCCCAGAGGTTTTCGCGATGTCGGAACGAAAGGAAATTCACCCCTATCATCATCCGGCCGGCGGGTGGGGTGCGCTCAAGGCCCTCAGCGAACACCTGATCGAACAGCGAATTCCGATCAAGGGCGCGAATACGCTCCGATGCATGAACCAGCCTGAAGGGTTCGACTGTCCCGGCTGCGCCTGGCCCGATCCGAAGCACACCTCGTCATTCGAGTTCTGTGAGAACGGTGCGAAGGCCGTGGCGTGGGAAGCGACCGCGAGGCGTTGCACGCCAGAGTTCTTCGCAGAGCCTTCGGTGGCTGAACTCGCCACCTGGAGTGACTATGATCTTGAGATGGCGGGTCGTCTCACGCATCCGATGGCCTATGATGGAGCAACGGACCGCTACCTTCCGGTGAGCTGGAACAAGGCGTTCTCGATCATCGGCCGCCATCTGAAGGCGCTGCCCGACCCGAACATGGCGGAGTTCTACACCTCCGGCCGCACCTCGAACGAAGCCGCCTTTCTGTATCAACTCTTCGTGCGGGAGTACGGCACCAACAATTTTCCCGACTGCTCGAACATGTGTCACGAGGCGACGAGCGTGGGCTTGCCGCAGTCCATCGGCGTGGGCAAGGGCACGGTCCTGCTGGAGGATTTCGACAAGGCGGACTGCATCTTCATCTTTGGCCAGAACCCCGGCACCAACAGCCCGCGCATGATGACCAATTTGCGCGATGCGGCGCGGCGCGGCGCTTCGATCATCTCGTTCAATCCGTTCCGTGAACGTGCCCTGGTACGGTTCCAGGCCCCGCAGAGCCCGATCGAGATGGCAACGTTCAGCTCGACCGAGATCAGCTCGCGGCTCTACCAGGTGCGGGTCGGCGGTGACGTCGCCGTGATCAAGGGCCTCATGAAGACTCTGGTTGACGAAGACGCCGCGGCGCTGGCGAGGGGTGAAGCGGCCGTTCTAGACTGGGATTTCATCCATGACCACACCCACGGCCTTGATGATCTGGTAAGTGACCTGAGAGCGACGCAATGGGCCGATATCGAGCGTTGCTCGGGGCTCAGCCGCGAGGACATCGAATATGCCGCGCGGGCCTACATGAAGGCCGAGCGCGCGATCATCGTCTATGGCATGGGCATCACCCAGCATCGGCGCGGCGCCCAGAACGTTCAGCAATTGGCGAATCTTGCTCTCCTTCGCGGCCACATCGGCCGTGAAGGCGCAGGCATCTGCCCAGTTCGTGGCCATTCCAACGTGCAGGGAGATCGTACGGTCGGAATCACCGAAGCACCGTCCGGAGAATTTCTCGACCGGCTCGAATCCCGCTTTGGCTTCAAGGCGCCTCGTGCGCACGGTCACAACGTCGTCACGGCGCTCGAAGCGATGATCCGCGGGGATGCCAAGGTGTTCATCGCGATGGGCGGCAACTTTGCAGCAGCCATTCCCGATTGGCAGCTGACGCAAGATGCGCTCAGGCGACTCCATCTCACGGTCCACATCTCGACCAAACTCAACCGCAGTCACCTGGTCCACGGGCGCGATGCCCTGATCCTGCCCTGCCTCGGCCGCACGGAGATAGACATCCAGGCGACCGGGCCGCAGTCCATCACCGTGGAGGACTCCATGTCGATGGTTCATGCGTCGGCCGGTCGCAATCAGCCCGCGTCCGAGCACCTCTTGAGCGAGCCCGCAATCGTTGCCGGCATGGCCCGGGCGACTCTAGGGCAGTCCTCCGTCGTCGATTGGGACGGCTTCGTGGCCGACTATGATCGCATTCGCGAGGCGATCGAGGTCGTGCTTCCGATATTCCAGGCCTACAACGAGCGAATTCGCGTGCCCGGCGGCTTCCATCTCGTCTCGACCGCGCGCGAGCGCAACTGGGCGACCCCGAGCGGCAAGGCTAATTTTCTGGTGTTCGACGGCCTTGGCGAAGATCCGAACGACGATCATCCCGAGACGCTCTGGCTGAGCACAATCCGCAGCCATGATCAGTACAATACCACGCTCTATTCGCTGTCCGATCGCTATCGGGGCGTTTATGGCCAGCGCGACATCGTGTTTCTCAATCAGCTCGAGATGGACAAGCGCGGGCTCACGGACGGCGACCGCGTCGATCTGGTGACCGTCTCGATGGACGGGCGAGAGCGGCGGGTGCGCAACTTCCGCGTGGTCGGATACTCGTTTCCGAACGGCTGCTGCGCGGCCTATTATCCCGAGACCAACCCGCTGGTGCCGCTCTATGCGCACGATCCTCTCAGCTTCACGCCGTCTTCCAAGGGCATCCCGGTCCGGATCGCGCGCACCGGCGCCAAGGTCGCCGACGATTCCTCGCATCAGGATTAGAGTACAATGCAAAATGGGCTGCACAAGGCGTCGGTCTGGATCATCAGAAAATGGCTCGGTGGGATCATACGCTGCGTCGATCGCGTGGATTTGCCAACCGATCTTGAGGAGTTTGGTGCGTTCGAGGCCAATCTCGCGGAAGTCACTGTGGTCGACCATGGTGCCGATTTCGTCGTCTCCAGATGGGGCGCAGAGATTGGCATGCTTTGCGGAGGCAATCAGCGAAACCGGCGCCTATCAGAGCTGCCACAGCCGAGCCGCGCTCAGCTGCGGCGGATCTGCGTGAGGGCAATGACGTCGAGGGCACCAGCCGCTGAAAACGCGATCTGGGCCGTTCGCGGCGGCATTTGGGAGTGTGTGATGCTGGCGTTGCCGACCGCCAGCAGCGAAGACGGCGTTTCGCGCCTGCTGGTCGCGTTGCTCTTCGCGCCTCATCCGCTGTTCGCTGGTCCGTTCCAGCCCGAAGACGCGGCGTGCGCGATTGCAATTGACAGCTGAAGGGAGTTGGCGAAATGCGATCAGAGGAGTTTGGATCGATGGAGCCGAGCACAAACCTTGCCATCGGCATGGCTGCTGCCGTGTCGATTGTCGTCACCGCCGATATGACGGTTGGGCATTTCGTTCCGGGTATGCCACAGGTCTATGCGACCCCGATGATGATCCTGCACATGGAAATGGCTGCTGGCCTCGCGGTCGCAGCCGCTTTGCCCCCGGGCTACGTCAGTGTCGGCATGTCGGTCGATATCCGGCATCTGGCGGCCACCCCGATCGGCCGTCGAGTACGCGCGCTTGCGCGTGTCAAAAGCGTCGACTCGAAGAGCGTATTCTTCGAGATCGAGGCGTGGAATGATCTTAGAAAGATCGGTGCCGGAACCCACCGCCGAGGGATCGTGAATGTCCCTGAGTTCGAGAGGCGGTCCGGCGTTCACCAGGCCCTGAGCTGACGCCCCGCCCATTTGCCGGGCAGCAAAGCGGTCAGCTCGCAGGGCGCGCAGTCGAAGTCGACGGCGCCCTTTCAGCTGCCGTCGACCGGTTCATCTCTGCAGATCGGGCCCTGCCGTCACGGAAGCTCTGCGGCGGCCTCCTCGAGTTCGGATCGTGGGAGCATGTGATTTCCGACGCGCCAGTTCCGGGGAGTGCATCCCGTGAACTGCTTGAACACGGTGGTAAAGTGCGCTTGGGTCTGGAAGCCGACCGAGAGCGCGATCTCAATGATCGGCATTGTGGTGTCCCTCATTAACTCCGCGGCTCGCCGAATACGCCGCTGCAGCAGGAATTCGTGAGGGCGCAGGCCTGTGGCCACACGGAATTGAGAGGCGAAGTGCATGCGGCTAAGTCCGGCGACCGCAGCCAGATCGCGCGAGTTGATCTTCGAGGACATGTCGGCATCGATGTAGTCAATGACGCGTTTGAGCCGCCATTTCTGCAGCCCCTCGATATGGCGGCCTCGAACGGAGACTCGATCGGTCCTCTCCACGTCAGTCCGTAGACCAAACTTCCTGACTGCAATCGCGAGCCGAAGCGATTCCATGCATTGACGATCATTGTTGTGCGTCGCGACCTTTAGGGCCTCGAACAGCGACTGAACGACTTCATCTCCGAACCCCATCTCAGGGTGCATCGACGGCGGAGTCGACAGGTGACCACTTGAAATGGAAGCTGAACGTTCGGCTTCGTTCCCGCTTGGGGCTGAATGCGCGAACAACGGCCGAAGGGGATCCTGGGTCTGGACGGACATCTTGAGTCGCTCCGGGCTAAGGTATGCTGTCAGGTCTTCACGTGTGGCGAGATGCCGTCATTTTGGTGCGTGCGAGGCGATCTCGGCGCCCGTCGACGGCGCTAAACTGACGACGGCCGGCAGCGCGTGGCTCAGAGAGGAGATTTCCTCCTCCTGCTCGCTCACCATTCGCTTTGCGAGCTGCCGAAGTGCGTCGTTGCGGCCGTACTTGATCTCCGCACGCGCCAAGTCGATCGCGCCCTGATGGTGAGGGACCATCACATTGACGAAATCGCGGTCGATGTCGTCGGTCGGCGTCGTCAGCATGCTGCGGTTCATGTTGCTCATCGCAAGATCGATCTCGAACAGAAACTGCTGCTCGTCCGCGCCGGTCGTCCTACGGGCCTCAGAACCGTGCTTCGGATCCTGCGCGAGGGCGAAGGATGTCGCCATGACCGATAGGCTGGTTGCCAGCGAGATAGCGCGTCTGCGTACGAAACCTCGGGAAAACAAGGGCACATCGAACTCCATGGCAAGCTAATGTGATCGGTGTCACGCGGACCAGTGCGTGTTGCTCGCCTGAAGATGCCAAGGGGAATCGATCAGCTCAATTAAAACTGGATTTAAGGTTCGGCGAAGGAGACGCGCGCCGGCCGGTTAAACCCAAATTCAGATTTCTTAAGCCCAATTTAGTGGCCGCGCCAGCCGCGGTCTTCCTACAGTCGAGGTGCCGGACCCAACGTAGGAGCAGGAAATGCAGGCTCAAAATGCCACCGCCAATGTCACCGGAGTGCCAGCTCTGCAATCGGCTGGAATTCTCGCCTATTCGGCAGCCATCAAGCGCTTCGA
This sequence comes from Bradyrhizobium sp. 159, assembly GCF_023073795.1. Lineage (NCBI taxonomy): Bacteria > Pseudomonadati > Pseudomonadota > Alphaproteobacteria > Hyphomicrobiales > Nitrobacteraceae > Bradyrhizobium > Bradyrhizobium sp. 159. Next base: position 106,178 of record NZ_JADPKE010000032.1, read on the forward strand.
TCTGCTCGAGCGTAGCCAGGAGCAGCAGCTCGCGCGGCGTTGGCAGGAGCGGCGCGACAAAAGCGCGACTGACGAGCTGGTCACGAGCCATCTTCGCCTCGCCGCCAAGGTCGCACGCGGCTACAAGGGGTATGGCCTTCCGATCGCCGACCTGATCGCGGAAGCCAATTTGGGGCTGGTGATTGCCGCCACCCGCTTCGAACCGGGACACGGTGCGCGATTTTCGAGTTATGCGATCTGGTGGATCAAAGCGACTGTCCACGAATACATCTTGCGCTCATGGTCTCTGGTCAAGATCGGCACGACGGCCGCGCAGAAGAAGCTGTTTTTCCGGCTGCGCGGTGAAATTAGGAAGCTCGCGGGCGAGACGGCTGCCCTGACGCCCGACATGGCGCAGGTCATTGCGGAAAAGCTCGAGGTGACCGTTCGCGACGTGACCGAGATGGACAGCCGGCTTTGTGGCGATCTCTCCCTGCATACCCGGATTGGTGACGGCGATGGATCGGCTGAATGGGAAGCGACGCTCGTCGATGAGTCTCCGGACGCAGAGGAGATCGTTGTGGAGCACGACGAAGCGACACGCAGGTCAAGGGCCTTGCGCGCTGCGCTGGATGTCTTGACGGGTCGCGAGCGGCGCGTGTTCGAAGCGAGACGGCTTGCAGAGCAACCGCTGACGCTTGAGCAGCTGAGCTGCGAGCTATCGATCTCGAGCGAACGGGTGCGGCAGATCGAGGCAAGCGCGTTCGCCAAGGTCAAGCGCGCGACGATACTAGCGGCCAGGGCAGGCAGCGAAGCAATCGCTGCGTGAGGCGCACGGACATCGCGTACCCAGCTCCAGTTGCGCGTGCTCATGTCGAAGTGAATAGGAACCGCGAGTCGACCACGGCTGCTCGAAACCTGACTAAAAGGTGACGTCGCGCGATAGCTTCGTCATTTCCTGTTATTGCGCTCAAATCCCAACTTGGTTGAGCGGGGCTGCCTGGCGACTTCGTGTCTCGCCGCGTTTTCTCAGCCGACAGCGACGCAGGGATCAAGAATGGGAATTGTTCGATTTGCACTGCGGTTCCCGCACACCTTCTACGTGGTGGCGGCACTGATCCTGTTTCTAGGCGGTGCGGCGCTGTGGTCGATGCCGACGGACATCTTCCCGGAGATCCGGATCCCTGTGGTGACGGTCATATGGCAGTACACCGGTCTATCCACCCCGGAGATGGAGCAGCGCGTCAGTACCTATAGCCAGTATTCCATCAGCGCCAACGTCAACGGCATCAAGAACATGGAGTCTCAGACCCTCAACGGTCTGTCGGTGCAGAAGATCTATTTCCAGCCCGATGTCAATCTCGACCTGGCTATCGCGCAGATCGTCTCCGCAACCAACTCCATTCGTGCGTTGATGCCGCCGGGCATCCAGCCGCCGATCGTCGTGCAGTTCAATGCGTCGAGCGTTCCCGTGCTGCAGCTCAGCCTGAATTCAGACAGTCTCAACGAGCAGCAACTCTATGACTTCGGCATCTACCGTGTCCGGCAGCAGCTTGCGCCAGTTCCCGGTGTCACCCTGCCCACGCCTGCCGGCGGAAAGTACCGACAGATCATGGTGGACATCGATCCCGACAAGCTCCTGTCCCGAGGTCTGACGCCACTCGACATCGTCAACGCGGTCAATACTCAGAATCTCACGCTGCCCTCGGGCACCGCGAAGATGGGAGACATACAGTACACCGTGCGCACCAACGCGACGCCGGCGACCATCGACGATCTCAACAAGATCCCGGTCAAGTTCACAAACGGCGCCACCATCCTACTGAAGGACGTTGCCCAGGTGCGCGATGGTTCGATGGTGCAACAGAACATCGTCCGCGAGGATGGTCGCCGCTCGGTCCTTCTCAGCATCATCAAGAACGGTAACGCCTCCACACTGGCCGTCGTCAACGGTGTGAAGAAGGCGCTGACCGCCGTTCGCGCTGCCGCGCCTCCCGGACTCAAGATCACCGAGCTATTCGACCAGTCGGTCTTCGTCACGAATTCGGTGAATGGCGTGCTTCGGGAGGGGGCCATCGCGGCGGGCTTGACCGCCATGATGATTCTCCTGTTCCTGGGGTCGTGGCGCTCGACCCTGGTAGTGATGATTTCGATCCCGTTGGCGATCCTCTCGTCGCTTGTCGTGCTCTACTTCCTCGGGGAAACGCTGAACACGATGACGCTGGGCGGCCTCGCCCTGGCGGTCGGCATCCTCGTCGACGATTCGACTGTCACCATCGAGAACACCCATCGGCTGTGGACAGAGGAGGGCATGTCGCTCGCGGACGCGACCTTGCATGGGGCGGCCGAGATCGCGGTGCCCACGCTGGTGTCCACCCTTGCCATCAGCTGCGTGTTCACGTCGGTGGTGTTCCTCGAGGGGCCAGCCAAATACCTGTTTACGCCGCTGGGACTCGCCGTCGTGTTTGCGATGCTTGCGTCCTACGGATTGTCGCGAACGCTGACACCGATCACGATTGGGCTGCTGTTGAAGGGCGAGCGCCGGCATGTCCAGGGCGAGGTCCCCACCGGGCTGTTTTCGCGCCTGTCCGCCGCCTTCGAGCGCAGCTTCGAGCGGCTGCGCGACGGCTATTCCCGGCTTCTCGGGATGCTGCTTCGGCGCTGCGCCGTGGTGCCGATCGTTGCGGTCCTGATGCTCGGCCTGGGCGCGGCGATGTTGAGCCTCGTCGGACGGGATTTCTTCCCGTTGATCGATGGAGGCCAGATCCAGCTCCATGTTCGTGCGCCGGCAGGTACCCGGATCGAGAGCACGGAAGCCATCTTCCAGAAGGTCGAGGACAAGATCCGCGAAGTCATTCCCGAGAAGGATCGCTCGCTCATCGTGGACAATATCGGGCTGCCCGCGCGGGCATATAATTTGGCCTTCGCCGACGGCTCGACCATCGGCATCAACGACGGTGTCATCCTGGTCTCGCTCCGGGACGGCCACAAGCCGACCGCGGAGTACATCAAGAAGCTGCGTCAGGTCTTGCCGGTGGCGTTCCCGGAGGACACGTTCTATTTTCAGGCCGCCGACATCGTCACACAGATCTTGAATTTCGGACTGCCGGCGCAGATCGACGTTCGAACCGTCGGCTATGGCACCGACAATCTGGCAATCGTCAAGAAGCTTCAGAAACGGCTGGCCGCCATCCCGGGTGTCGTCGATGCCCATCTCCAGCAGGAGATCGACGGCCCGGCGTTCTATGCGGATATCGACAGGACTCGTGCCGCCCAGCTCGGGCTGAACGCCAGCACGGTCGCGACCAACATCAATGTCAGCCTCAGTTCGTCGGTGCAGGTCTCGCCGAATTTTTGGACCGATCTGAGCTCCGGTATTCCCTACTACCTCGCCGTGCAGACTCCGGAATACAAGATCAATTCTCTGAATGCGCTGGCCAATACGCCCGTGTCCACATCGATGGCCGCGAGTGGCCAGTCGGTACCCGGCATGCTCAGCAACGTCGCGACCTTTAAGCGCGACACGGTGCCGACCAATGCCAACCAGAGCAACGTCCAGCCGGTCTACGAGGTCTATGCGAGCGTGCAGGGCCGCGATCTTGGTGGCGTGGCAGCCGATATCGGCAAGGTCACCGCCGATCTTCAAAAGCAACTCAAGCCCGGCAATTCCATCCAGGTCCTGGGCCAGATCCAGAGCATGAACGACTCGTTCCGGGATCTCGGTATCGGCCTCGTGTTCGCGGCCGTGTTCGTCTACCTGCTGATGGTCGTCAACTACCAGAGCTTTGGCGAGCCCTTCGTGGTCATCCTGGCGTTGCCGGCGACGTTGTGCGGCATCGTGACCATGCTGTTCATCACTGGGACCACGCTCAATGTCCCTTCGCTGATGGGCGCGATCATGTCAGTCGGCGTCGCATCGGCGAACTCCATCCTGCTGGTGACGTTTGCGCGCGAGCAGCAGCTCAAGGGCCATTCCGCCTTGGAGGCGGCACTGAGCGCCGGACGCACCCGTATCCGGCCGGTGCTGATGACAGCCGCCGCGATGGTGGTCGGCATGATCCCGATGGCCATCGGCGGTGCCGGCGAGGAGCAGAACGCGGCACTCGCTCGCGCCGTGATCGGCGGACTGCTGTTTGCAACGCCGACGACCCTGCTCATCGTCCCCTATCTGTTTGCCATGCTGCGCAAGGGTAATGACGGAAAGCCGCAGCATGGCGTGTTCGAGGAAACGCAGGCATGACTGAGATAGATGTACGGCCCGATCGGCCGCTCCACGACCTCGATCTTCAGGACGATGCGGATGAGCCTTTGCTGCGGGTCGAGGGCCGGCAGAGGCGACGGTCTGGAGCGGCCGTGTTCGGGTCAGCGGCGCTGCTCTTGCTTGCCGGAGGGCTCGCTGTGGGTGGCTGGCGCCACTATGAGGCCGAGCGCGCGCTGGTCGCGACGTCCGAACAAGCGCATACGTTTGTGCCCGAGGTCCGTGTCGCGACCGTCCGCGCCAGTGACAGCAAAATAAACGTCACCTTGCCGGCGACGACGGCAGCCTTCGAAGCTGCCAACATATTTGCCAGGACCAGCGGCTACATCGAAAAGCGCTACGTCGATATCGGCGATCGGGTGAAAGCGGGAGCGCTGCTGGCCGAGATCGTCGCGCCCGAGCTGGACCACCAGATCGCGCAGGCCCAGGCCACATTGGCGCAGACCCAGGGAACCCTTCAGCAGACGCAGGCGAGCCGTGAACTCGCCGAGGTCACTAACGCGCGCGACAGCGGCCTCGTCAAGCAGGGATGGCTGACCGCCCAGCAGGGCGACAATGACCGTCTGACACTGCGCGCACAGCAGGCGGCCGAGGCCGTGGCGAAGTCGAACATCGCCGCTCAGCAAGCTCAGATCAAGGTTCTGGAGCAGGACAAGGCCTATCAGCGCGTGGTGGCTCCGTTCGACGGCGTGGTCACCCAGCGCAGTATCGACAATGGCAGCCTCGTGCAGGCCGGTTCGACATTCATGTTCACGTTGATGCATGCGAATGTCATCCGCACGCAGGTGTTTGTGCCGCAGGACGAGGCGATCGGAGTTGAGCCGGGTGTCGATGCGGTCATCCGCGTCCCAGAGCTGCCGGGCCAGCCGTTTCCGGGAAAGGTCACGCGGATTACCACCGCGCTCCAGCCCGGCAGCCGTACGTTGCTGACGGAGATCGACGTCCAAAATCCGGATGGCGCGCTTCAGCCGGGCATCTATTGTACCGTCGAGCTGTACATTCCGCGCAAAACGCCGTCGTTGATCGTACCGGCGGACGCCGTTGTCTTCGATGAGAACGGCCTGCATGTCGCGGTCGTGAAAAATGGCGTTGTTCACATGCAGAAGATCTCGATCGCACGCGATTTCGGCACGCAGGTCGAGGTGCACGATGGCGTCAAGCCGGGCGATCAGGTAATCCTCAACCCAATTCTGAGCCTGGCGGAGGGTAGCCGGGTTTCTGCTCACGCGCTGCAGACGAGCTAACTGCCAAACCCCGACGAGGCGACGATCGACAGCATGGCGTGCTGGATCGCAGCCTCATACTCCGCGAGCATGTTTCCGCGAATTGTCGATGGTGACCGCCAGGTGATCTGGCGAGAGCGCCTCAGTATCCAATGTCAGCGAGGCATTGCGCGCCTCGTCCGGCCCCGGTTCGCGGGATTAAGGAATCGTAAGCGACTCACAGCTCATTGAGCGCCTGTGAGCAAGTCTTGCATTCGCCTCCGCTACATCGATCCGCACCTCCTTCATAGGGCAACAAGTTCGTTGCATTTGAATGGAGAAGGTTGATGACGATGTTGAAGAGTCTATCGGCGGGGCTGATCGCGACCGCGATGTTCACGACGGCCGCCAGTGCACGCGAGATTTACACGAAACAACGGCACGTCACGGAGCACGTTGATCATGCGAGCGTTGTTCCGTTTGCACGACCTTTCGGCGCCTACTCCGCAGCGCCGTCGGAGCAGGAGCCGGGCGGCATCTGCGATCACGGTGACAATCCGCAGATCTGCTGAGGGGCAGACCAAGGAGGCGCGCCGGCATCAACGGGCTTCGCAGTCGCGGTCTCCCATGTGAATGCGGCGCTCGGGGACGAGGTACTGTCCACCAAGCCGTACAGATGCTTGAGCGCTACCGGCCCGGTGCGGCGTCGGCGCGCCTGACCGCCGGGTTCAGTCGACCGAGTTGTCGAGGATTGCAGGACTTCCGCTTAGCAGCCCGCGGGCGGGGATGCGCTCGCCGTCGCGGCAGGGCCGCCGGTGATGGCGCTGGCCGGGGCCGGATTGGCCAGGTCCATCGAAATGCTTTCGGGACACGCGCTCGTGTTCGGGGTGGGCATGACGCTCCGCGCGGGGCTGATGCTGGGGTCGGCGGTGTCGGAGTCGATCGCCGGCGGTTGAATGGTGCCGGGGGCAAGGGCTGGCGGGATATCAGGCGTTGACGCCGGCAAGGCCGCAGCATTGGTGAGCGTACTTCCGGGTGCCGACGTGCAGGAACTCCCGGGAGTGGAGCTGCCGAGTGCGCTCGCCGGCGCCACCGTGCCTGTCGTGCTGCCGGTGATCGTGCCGACGATGGTCACTGGCATGGCCGCCGGCAAGGTCGGCGGCAGGGTTGTAACGGTCACCGGCGTGGCCAGCCCGGACATGCCGGTGATGGTCCCCATTGCGCCCATCGTGCTGATTGTGCCCATCGCCGCGGCAGGGGTCGCGGAAACACTGCTGCTCGTGGCGGTGACGCTCTCCACCGATGGCGAAAGCTCCACCGCGGTCGGCGCGCAATTCACGCTCGTTCCTGGAAGTGTCGGGTCCAGCGCCAACGGGGGAGAAGCCAGCGTAGTCGCCGGCGCACCGGGAATGGTCGCGGCGGAGAACAGGCTCGTGAATGGGCTTGGCCCTGCCAGCGGGGACGACACGATCGCGCCCGGTGTTGTCGGAATCGCCATGGCGGTCGTTCCCATGGTCGAGACTTGCGCCAGGCAGCCGTTGCCGCTCAGCAGAAGGACGGCTGTCGCGCAGATGAGCGTACGCATTCAAGATCCCACGCGTTCGGTTGTAGAGATCAAAGGTAAGTACTCGGTGCGACAGATCCAATTCACGTTCGAGAGCGGAGATTGATGGTTCGAGCTGCGGACGAACTCTGGACCAGGGATTTTCAATTCGCCGGAGTGGTCCTTGCCGGAGCGCGTCTACTACCTAGTCTTTATCCGTGCCGATCCGATCGTCGGGATGCGTTTCCGAATAAGCTGCTGTTTGCGAAGGTGCTACATGCGACGAATTCCATTCATGCTGATCTACACCGCAGTCTCGATGTGGGTGTCGCCCGGTTATGCGGTGCCGGTCGTCGCCCCAGATCCTCCAATGAGTGCCGAAAGGATCGCTCACCTTCCGTCCGGGATCAGGGGGGTCGTTCTGGCCAGGTGCGGCGCCGACGCCGAGGGTGGACACTACTTCGCGACATACGACGACAACTCAAATGTCGTTCGGCTCGACTACTCGCTCCTCCAGTGTCCGAAAGCACCCGAACCTTGCGAAGGCTCCAGCTGTCTGCAGACGTTCGTTCGCCACGCGGGCCGGTATGTGCTGTCCAGGCCCGGTGGCGATCACTTTCCACGACCGCGACGCGAATGACCCAGGGTCAGATGCAGGAACTTCGAACAGCAAACGGGGTGTGCCGCAGGTCGCGGCAGCCCCCCGTATGACGCTTCGCGACGCACTGCGCTCAGCGGTATCTCGGTCCGATGTGGACGTTGCGGCCGGCGAACACGGGAGCTGCGCCGCCGGCGCGCTCGAGGCCCATCCTGCCTGCCGGCGTCAGGGCGCCGCCGTTCAGGACGTCCCGGTTCGGATACATCGATGCGTACGCCGCAGGCTCCTGGTCGGCGAAGGACCACGCTGCAAATGCGGATGGGATTGACGCCGTCGAAATCAACGCCGCAGCAATCAGTGTCTTGAACATCGTCATCATCATTCTCCATTGTCTCATTCGTGCGGAGAATTAGCGGCTTGCGACCACTGCTGCTCTCCTGGCGGCGTTTCCCGATTGAGTGTTCTTGATGTGTATGATGTAGGCATTTCCGCCGGCGACCTGCATCGTCGCAGATCACTCTTCTGAGAAGGCGAAATGGAGCTATGAACGCGCCGATGTCGAGTTTGTATTCTTTGTCATGACTGCTCTCGCTATCGTGCTCGGCGCCGGACGTGCCCGACGCCTACTTCGAGTTCAGGTCACCTCAACGCCCGGAGTATGAATCATGAGGCTGTTGTCCCTGTTTTGCTTCGCACTTTGTCTCGTCCTCTCCGCCACCACGGCATTCGCCCGCGGCGGCATGGGATCGATGGGATCACACATGTCAATGGGTGGCGGCGCGCTCGGCACGAGCGCTGCAACGCCGGGAACGAATTCGCTTGGCACCGCGCTGCCGTCGTCCGGTACAGTCGGTCATGCCCTGAAAGGCCCGCTCCTCGGCACGAACGCTGCCATCGACCAGGAGGATGCGCGGGTTGAAAAGATGCTGGAGGGGTCGATCTGCCGCGGATGCTGAACCCGTGCAGGTTGCCAGGCCAAATGATGATACCCGCTCTTCTCGTTCTGCTGGCGTGTGAGCTCGCCGGCAACGCGCTCCACCAGATGCTTGGGCTTCCCGTACCGGGAGCTGTGATCGGCATGTCAATTCTGGCCGCCGCGCTGGCTTTCAGAAAAGAAAGCGCGAGCACCAGGTCGCCGATCATCGCCAGCCTGGAGCAGACTGCCGAGACCTTGATCCGTCACATGGGACTTCTGTTCGTGCCCGCTGGTGTCGGCCTGATCGCGGAGATCGGCGTGTTGCGGTCGGAATGGTTGCCGATCGCCGTCGGCCTGATCGGATCGACGCTGCTGAGCCTGGCCGTCACTGGCCTCGTGATGCACTGGAGCATTCGTCGCGGCGCGGCGATCGCCAGACACCGTGCAGGACCTGGAGCGGGGTTGATCCAAGCCGGACCGTCGCCGATGATTGCAATTGATCATCTCTGGAATTCGCTTGGCACGGCGCCGTTGCTCTGGCTCGTCGTAACGCTGGCCGCCTACACGGCCGGCAACGCGCTGCAGCGGGCTTGCGGTGGGTCGACGTTCGCGAGTCCGGTGCTCGTAGCCATCATCATCGTGGCGGCCATCGTCGTCGTGACCCGGACCGACTACAGGGACTATTTTGCGGCGACCCAGTTCATCAATTTCCTGCTCGGGCCGGCAACCGTCGCCCTGGCTATTCCCCTGGCGCGAAGCGCCCGTCTCGTGAAGGAGAATCTAGCGGGCGTCGGGCTTGCGTTGTTTGCGGGCTCCGTGACATCCACGATCAGCGGCCTTGGCCTCGTGTGGTTGTTCGGGGGTTCGCGCACGGTTGCGCTGTCCATGGCGCCGAAGGCCGCGACCACTCCCATTGCGGCCGCGGTGTCGAGCCAGATCGGCGGCGTTCCGGCCCTGACAGCCGCGCTCGCGATCGTCGGCGGCATCGTGGCGGCCGTCGTTGGTCGGACGATGCTGACTAGGTTGAACGTCAACGACTGGCGGGCCCATGGCCTCGCTGCCGGAGTTGCGGGCAGCGGCATCGCGGCCGCGCAGGTGACTGCACGCAGCGAGCCTGGAGCCGCATTCGCCGCGCTTGGCATCGGGCTCAATGGCGTCCTGGTTGGAATCGTGGTGCCGCTCGTTGCGCAGTTCTGGAAGTGATGAAATCGATCGTTCGCGCCATCCGGAACGATGCCGGCAATGTGATACGTCGCGCAACTGCCCGGATTGGGATGACGAGCGGCACGTCCTACCTCCGGAAGGTGAGCAATTGGAGAAGACTGCGATGCGTTCTCTCTTGACTGTTGGCTTTCTGATTTCGCTGACCGCCTGTGCAAGCGCGGCTCCCATCCATGGTGCGCACGCACGGCATCGGGCCGTGGCTCATCATGAGCCGGTCGTGTCGCTGGGTGAGTTCGTCATCCCGAGGGGAGCCTATGCAGGCCCTCGACCGCCGATCTCCTACAACGATACGCCCAGCTATAACGATCCGTCCAAGTTCGGTGGACAATCGCTCGGAATGGACCCGTAGAGCCCGGCCGTTCGCCGGTCATGCCGCACACGATGCTGAAGATGATTTGTGGAGCTATTCGATGCGCCGTCTGCTGATGTTTGGTCTCGTGCTGGCGTCGTGTGTGACTGCGTCTGCGGCAACTCGTGATCCATCGCACGCGGCTGCACGTCTGCACGTGCAGAGACAACGATTGGCAAATCCGAGCGCAGTACCGGCTGTCGGGCCGCGATTCGCCGTCCCCGGCTGGAGCAACGAAGACACCGAGCGCTGGCTGGACAACGCCAGTTCGTCCTGGTCGCAGGCCTGACGTTAGTTCGCTCCCTTTGTGCTGACCATGTAATCGACGATAACGGGCACATCGCCCTCGTCGATGGGCGCTTTGTAAGCCTTGATCATCTTGTGCACCTCGGAGTCCCAGTCGGACCTGGAGAGAGCAGGTTGGTTCAGCACCATGTCTGCGGAGTGACAGGCCAGACAGTTGCGGTTGATGGCGTCCGCGCTGGATCCGCCGGGAAATAGCGCATCGCCCGGTGGGAGCTCGACGTTCGTCGATGTGATCGCCGGAGGGGCTGAACCTGAGCAGAGGCGAGGCGTCAGAAGGGAGCGATTGCGAATGAGATTCGCAGGCAGGCGCGCGCCGTCTGAATTGGTGGCCTCACGTGTGGCGGACCGCCTCCCCATGCGCTCACCCTTGTTGAACAAGAATTTAGGATGTCGAGCCGTGTAGAACGGGCGTTGCTCCCTATCTCTCACGAGAGAGGACCGATCATGATGACAACCAAATTTGTGACTGCCGCCTTCGTAACTGTAGGGCTCGCGATTGCGCCCTTTGCTGCGGAAGGGAAGGGCTACACGTATTTGAGGCACGATGTGTCGACAATGCAATCTGCTGCCTATGGGACGTCCGGACTGTCGACATCGCCATCCGGGACCTATGGGACATCCGGAACGTCTGTCGGAACTGTCACCGCACCCTCGGTGGGATCGTACAACTGGCCTTCGGTAGGCGTGACAAACGCAGTGCCCACTTGGCGCAACACCAATCCTTCTGTTCGCAGGTAGCGAGAGCTGCCACCACATCTCGAAGCTCGTTGTGGAGGCATGCGCCCCGTCGACGAGCGCGGATCGGCGTTGAGCGACGCTCTGGCCGAGACGCGACTCCTCGCACGGCGTGTGGTGTCATCGCCGCGAGCTGACTCCCCACGTGAGTTCGGCCGCCGTGCCAACGAATGAATTCGTATTTAGTCGAAATCCGAGCGCGGGCCCATACTTCCATTCTATCGACAACGTTGCGCGCGGTCCAAAACCAGGTTGTGCGGTCCGTGATTGATTTGTCGAGTGCCCGCAGCCCAGGGGTTCTGGCAATGTGCTCTTTTCATCAGTTCAGCGCCTTCGCGGCATCGCGCGGCGAAGGTCTTCACCCGAAACTGCGCGCGCTCCTCGAACGGGCGGCCGCCTCGCCGTTTTCGGAGGTCTCGCTGCGTCATGATGGTCTGGTTCAGTCCGGGCCGGATCCGGCGTCGGAAATCGTATCGGCGCGCGCCAATGTCGTTCTGCTCTGGCGACTGTCGGCCGATCAGTAAGCGCGCCTGAATGAAATTTTAGTGGTGACGGGTTGGCCGCTCCCTAGTTCCAGATCGTGCGTACAATGTAAGGAGACGACCATGAACGCCATCACATCGACGTCTGCGCTCGCGACCGACCACGACGAATGGATCAGTTGTTCTCACTGGGGCATGTTTCCGCTGGCCCGAAAGGCGCACTGACTTGGCGATCGCGCTGGCTCAAAGCCGGTCAGGGCGAACAGATCATCAGCATGTCTCGACCTAAGTTCCTGCCTGAGAACTTCACCCTGGCGTTGATCGCGACCGTCGTCGCGGCAAGCGAGTTGCCATGCCGCGGTACGGCGGCGCTGGTGGTGGATCACCTCACCGACGTAGCCATTGCCTTGCTGTTCTTCCTGCATGGGGCAAAGCTGTCGCGCGAAGCCGTGATCGCGGCCGCAAGCCACTGGCGGCTGCATGCCCTGGTGCTGCTGACGACATTCGTGCTGTTTCCGCTGTTCGGCCTGGCCTTCAGGCCAATTCTGTCTCCGCTTGCGACGCCGACGCTCTACGCCGGCATCCTGTTCCTCTGCACCCTGCCGTCCACGGTGCAATCCTCGATCGCGTTCACCGCCATCGCCAGGGGTAACGTTCCTGCGGCAATTTTCAGTGCCTCGGCCTCAAGCATCATCGGCATCTTCGTGACGCCGCTCCTGGCAGGTCTCCTGCTCTCAAATCACAGCGGAGCTGCCTCAGGCTGGGACGCAATCGGGCAGATCACGCTGCAGTTGTTCGTGCCGTTTGTCTGCGGACAACTGCTCCAGCCGTTCGTCGGCGGATGGGTTGGACGTCATGACGGCATTGTCGGCGCGGTCGACCAGGGATCAATCCTGCTCATTGTCTATTCCGCCTTCAGCGCGGCCGTCAGCGAGGGCTTGTGGCATCAGGTTGCGCCAACTGCACTCGCGGGGCTGGTCGTCAGCGACGGCATCCTTCTTGGCGTCGCCCTGATCACGACCGGACTTGGCAGCAAATGGCTGGGATTCAATCGCGCCGATCGAGTGGCCATTATCTTCTGTGGCTCGAAGAAGAGCCTGTCCCAGGGCGTTACCATGGCCAAGGTGATCTTTGCTTCCCACGGAGCGGCTGCCGTGATCCTCCCGCTGATGGTCTTCCATCAGATTCAACTGATGGTCTGCGCGGCGCTGGCCCAGCGATGGGGTGGTCGTGCAGACTCTGTGCGCCCGTCTCGGTCGGCGCCAGCTCCGTTGTGATACGCTGACAAAAGCCGTCCTGGCTGTTTTCACCTGTCCATGAAAGGGATAGGGCGGATCGGCGTCTTTGGCTCCCCCTCTTCGCGGGAAAGTGAAGGGGAATGGCTATGCGGGCAACTACCTGACGGACATGAAGTTCATCGATAAGCATTTGCTCGCAGTCCTCCTCGTCGTCACGGCGCTCGTCACGATCGAGCTGATCGTCTTTCTGGTGGTTTTCGCCTGAGTGGCACGGCGGTACCTGCGTCACCGACCCATCCTGCGTGTCTCAACTGGCTCATTCGACGCAGTTGCTTTCCTGGCTCGACGCATCGTTCCCTCGCTCACCCCCGATCTCCTCCGCGATAGCGCGTGACGACTTATCCGGATTGGCATCTGCCGCCGCTTTGGCCCGCTCGCCCGCGGCAAGGCGCCGCGCCGGGCCAGCCGTGGCGCGTGGCTGCGTTTCGGTAGGGGAGCCGCCGCCGTCACGCAGAATGCGGTGAGTTGAAAGCACCAGATTACGAACTGCGGCTCAAGGCTAGAGACATAATCTTGCAAATGTCGGACGACTGACCCCGGTGCCAATCGGCGTCGATCCCCGCGCCGATCTCCAATCGCTGTCCCTGGAGAGCCAAGCGCCACAAAAGCAAAATTGCAGAGATTGCGGTCCACGGTTCGCGCAGCCAAAAGATAAAATTGTCGGGTTGAGGTCGCCCTGCAAACCGGAAGACCGCACATTGCGACCCGACTTCTACTTGAGGGAACGCTCGATGGATGCGTAAAGCCGCTGCAGGGCTGCGCCGTGAGCAAGGGCAACGGCTCGAATAGTTCAAGATTGTCACTGCGCCGAAAGGAATCGTCGGGCATCTATATCCTAGCTGTAAATCGGCGCCGAACTAGGCAGCGGCACACGCCACCCGCCGGCTTTCGCGAGACCCGAGGCTCGACCCGTAGGCAAATCCGCTTTCGACGACGAGGCCGTTTGCGGGAATACTACGCTGAGCCAGCAGTTCGCCGCCGCATTTTGCGCGGCGCATTCGATCGATTTTACAACGACGTGTCCTGCGAGCGCGGCCCCCGTCCCCCACAGAAGGAAAGCAAGCCAAAACAATACCGATCGCGGCATGCGCGTGCATGAATAGAGCCAGACGGTCGCTGCAATGCCAAGCGCGAGCAGGCCGATCGCCATGTGCTCCGATGGAACACCAGTATCGAGGATCCAATCCGCACATGCGCTGGCGACGGTTTGGGCGAGCATTGCCGTGGCCCAGAAGAAGCCGCGCGCGCTGGAGCCTACCGTCGGACCCGGCAGGTTTCCTGTGAGGCGATAGCAGATCACGAATGAAAAGATGAGCAAAATGGCGATGAGCAGAATCGCACCGATGTCGCCGCCTCCCATCGAGATGTCGGTGGTCCGTGCCAGCACCCCACCCAATAGACTTAGCAGGAATGCGGCGGACCAAAAGATCATCCGCGGAAACCGCCGGCTCGCGCCCTGCAGTATCGAAATCGCAACAAAGGACAGCATCAGTACGACGATCACTCTTCCCGAGCGGTGAAGGTAGATATGGTTGAGTGCATGGCCCGCGATCTCGCCAGCCATGGCCGCGAGGAGCCAGTACCTCCAGAACGCGGCCGCGAAGTCGGGGACGATCCACGTGCGGACGCTTGGTGTGCCATTCCGGGCCCGCACGCCATCCTTTACCTCGGTCATTATCCTGCAAGCTCCGGATTGACAGCGGGATGGGGAGGGCGATGCGCCGCGCGCTTGCGTGCGAACCAGTCGCTGACGTTCTGGAGGTAGATGTAGACCACAGGCGTTGTGAACAACGTCAGGAGCTGCGATACGATCAGGCCGCCGACGATCGCGAAGCCGAGTGGTTGCCGCAATTCCGATCCGGTCCCCGTGCCGACCATCAGCGGAACGCCTCCGAGCATCGCGCACATGGTGGTCATCAGGATCGGACGGAATCTGACCTTGCAGGCCTCCAGCGCGGACTGCTCGGCCGAAAGTCCCCGATGGCGCTCGGCTTGAAGCGCGAAATCGATCAGCATGATGCCGTTCTTTTGCACGAGGCCGATCAGGAGGATGATTCCGATCAGCCCGATGACGTCGAGCCCGAAACCGAACGTCCAGAGCGCCATGAGCGCACCGAGCCCGGCCGACGGTAGCGTCGACAGGATCGTGATCGGATGGATCGTGCTCTCATAGAGCATGCCAAGGATCAGATAGACCGCGACGATTGCGGCCAGGATCAGGACGGGCGTGGAGGCGAGCGCAGACTGGAAAGCCTGGGCGTTGCCCTGGAAGCTCGTCGCGATGGTCGATGGCATATGCAGCGCGGCGGTCTCCTGCTGCACAGCGGCGACCGCCGTGCCGACCGCCGTGCCGCGCGACAGGTTGAAGCTCAGCGTGACCGACGGAAACTGATTCTGATGGTTCACCGCCAGCGCCGCCGCGCCATATTCGATCGTCGTGAACTGACTGAGAGGCACGATCGATCCATTCGACGAGGGGACGTAGATGCGATTGAGCGCGTAAGGGCCGGACTGGAACGATGGATCGACCTCCAGGATCACATAGTAGGTGTTCAGCGTGGTGAAGAGCTGGGCGACGTGACGCTGGCCGAACGCGTCGTACAGCGCATTGTCCACCGCCGCCGGATCGATGCCGAGGCGGGAGGCGGCATCGCGGTCGATCCTGAGCTTGAGCTGACGCGCAGCATTGGCCTGGTCGCTGGCGACGTCGGCGAGCTCCGGCCGCTTTTTCAGTGTCTCGAACAGCTTGCCGGCCCAACTGTTCAGTTCGTCCTCGTTCACATCCGTGAGCGTGAACTGGTACTGCGTCTTGGACAGGCGGCTGGCAAGATTGATATCCTGCGTCGCCTGCATGAACACGGCGATACCCTGGAGCTTGGCGAGTTTGGTGTCGAGCTGCCGGATCACCTCATCGGCGCTGAACTGGCGCTCGTTCCGCGGCTTCAGCAGCACGAACAGGCGGCCGTTATTCTCCGTCACGGTCGGTCCGCCCGGGCCGATGTAACCCGTGGCGTTGGCGACCGAAGGATCCTTCGCGATCACGTCGATCACGCTCCGCTGCAGCTCCGCCATCCCTGTCGGGGAGACGTCGGCCGAGGCTTCCGTGATGCCGGTGATCATGCCGGTGTCCTGCTGGGGAAAGAATCCCTTCGGAATGTCCGCGAACAGCACGCCCGTTGCCACGACGCTCGCAAGCATGACCGCCAGCGTCGCAGGCTTGAAGCGCAAGGCAACGGACAGGATAGCCTCATAGCCGCGCTGGATCGCCACGAATCCGCGCTCCAGCGTCCGCGAAACCATGCCCGCGCCTGCGCCATGGCTCGAGAGCAGGTAAGCGCACATCATCGGCGTCAACGTCACGGAGACGATGACAGAGACCGCGATCGCAACGCACACGGTGACCGCGAACTCCTGGAACATCCGTCCGATCACACCGCCCATCAGGAGCAGGGGAATGAACACCGCAACCAGCGACACCGAGATCGAGATGATGGTGAACCCGATCTCGCCGGCGCCCTTCAGCGCGGCCTCCAGCGGCGACAGTCCCTCTTCGATGTGCCGCGAGATATTCTCGATCATGACGATGGCATCGTCGACGACGAAGCCGACGGCGATCGAAAGACCCATCAGCGACAAATTATCGAGGCTGTAGTTCAACAGATACATCACGCCGAACGTGCCGATCAGCGAGATCGGAACCGAAATCGCGGGAATGATAGTCGCCCAGAAATTGCGCAGGAACAGAAAGATGACGCCGACCACGAGCGCGATGGTCAGGAGCAGCGTGAACTGCACGTCGGCGACGCTGGCGCGGATGGTCTGCGTGCGGTCCGATGCGATCGTGACCTTGATGTCGGAGGGCAGGCCCGCCTCCAGCTGCGGCAGCAGCTTCTTGATGGCGTCCACCGTGTTGATCACATTGGCGCCCGGCTGGCGCTGAATGGCGAGGATCACTGATGGCTTGGCGTTGTACCAGCCGTGAAGCGTCAAATCCTCCGCCGCGACTTCGGCATGGCCGATGTCGCGCAGCCGCACCGGCGCGCCGTTGCGATAGGCGATGATCAGATCTTCATAGTCCGTCGCGGTCAGCACCTGGTCATTGGTCGCGAGCGTGTAGGCTTGTTCATTGCCGTAGAGCACGCCCTTGGGCTGGTTGACGGTGACGTTGCCGAGCGTCGTCCGCAATTGCTCGAGGTCGAGGCCTGCCGCCGCAAGCTTTGCCGGATTGACTTGGACGCGGATCGAGGGCTTTTGCATGCCGCCGATCGTGACCAGCGACACGCCCGGCACTTGTGAGAGCTTCTGCGCCAGGATGCTGTCGGCATAGTCGTCGACCTTGGTGAGCGGTTCGGTGTCCGACGTCAATGCGATCAGGAGCACCGGCACGTCGGCCGGGTTGACCTTCCGGAAGATCGGCGGCGACGGCATGGTTTTCGGCAATTGCCCGGCCGCCGCGTTGATCGCGGCCTGCACGTCCTGCGCAGCCGCGTCGGTGCTGCGGTTCAGCGCGAATTGCAGGGTGATCGCGGTGTTGCCGAAGCCGCTCGACGAGGTCATGGCGGTCAGGCCGGCGATCTGCCCGAACTGGCGCTCCAATGGCGTGGCGACCGACGAGCCCATGGTTTGCGGATCGGCGCCGGGAAGTTGCGCGGTGACCTGGATTGTCGGTGTGTCCACCGTCGGCAGGGCCGAAATGGGCAACCGGAAGAAGGCGACCACGCCGATCAGCGTGATGCCGATCGCGAGGAAAGCCGTGGCGACGGGTTTACGAATGAAGCCTTGGGAGATGCTCATGGCAGCATGCCTGCGCTTGCGGTGGTGGCGTTTTGAACCGTGTCCTTGCGATTGTCGGGGACGACTTCGACCGATGTCCCGGGGTTCAGCCGGTACTGACCGGCGGTGACAACGGTTTCGTCTCCGGACAGGCCCTGGCTGATCAGCACCTTGTCTTCGCGCGACTGGCCGGCCTTGACGTCGCGTGCGCTCACGATGTGGTTCGCGTCGACGACGTAGACGAAGGCGCCGTTTGGCCCCTGCTGAACGGCCGTCAGCGGCACGGTCACGGCGTCATGGCGGATCGCGATCGTGAGGTGAATGTTGACGAACGATCCCGGCCAGAGGTTTTTGTTCTCATTCGGAAAGGACGCCTTCAGCCGAACCGTGCCGGTGGATGCGTCCACCTGATTGTCGATCAGCATCAGGCTGCCATGGTCGAGCTTATGCGTATTGGCCGCGTCATAGGCGTCGACTGACGCCTCGCCGGATGCGATCGCTTTCTGCACGTCGGGAATGTCGGTCGAGGGCAGGGTGAAGATGATCGAGATCGGCTCAAGTTGCGTGAGGATCACAAGGCCGGTCGCGTCGGTCGGGTGCACGATGTTGCCGGGATCGATGTGACGAATTCCCGTGATCCCGTCGAAGGGTGCGGTAATCGTGGTGTAGCTCAACTGTGTCTGTGCAGCCTCCAGCGCCGCCTTGTCCAGCGCGACCGTGCCCTGGCCCTGCGCCACCTGGGAATCCTGGGTATCGAGCAATTGCTGGGTGGCAAATCCGCGGGCGGCGAGCGGCTGCGTCCGCGCGAGGTTGACTTGCGCATTCTTCAAGCTCGCCTGATCGCGGGCGAGGGCGGCCTCCGCCTGGTCGACCTGCGCCTCGAATACGCGCGGATCGATCTTCGCCAGCACATCGCCGCGCTTTACGTTCTGCCCCTCGATGAAATCGACGCTGTCGAGCGTGCCCTGGACCTGAGTGCGGATGGTTGCGGTGTTGATCGGCGTCACGGTGCCGAGGCCCTCGAGTACAATGGGAACATCGCCCTTACGCGCGTGCGCGGCCGCCACCGGAACGGCCGGCACGGCCGTCGATGGGACCTTGGGCTCAGCCGCATGACTTGGCGCATGCGCGTGCAGGACATACGCGCTGGCCCCGGCGCCAATCAGGAGAGCCGCGCCAATGAGGACAAAGGTCTTTCCGGACAGCATCGCTTCACGCTCCATGATGGCGGTTTTGGCGGCTGGCATTTGCGACCAGCTCCAGGACGAAGGTTTCGGCCGCGCTCGCCGCGGCTCGTGCGCCGTTCGCTGTGGCCGAATCGAACCCGATGATCCGCGTGTCGATATCGGCGGCGCGTAGCGCGGCAATAAGATCGGCCGAACTATCCTCGCGCCGCACGACAAGCCGGATGGCAGTGGCGATAGGCACGACGCGAAACGACAGCGCCGCGCAGGGGACGGCGATTGCAAGGAGGCCCGCACAGTCGATGGCTCCATGCAGCACGAGTTCGAGCGCGGCACGGGCCGCTTGGCCCTCCGCAATCAGGATCAGCCGGCGCGCATCCACCTTTTGTCGTGCGAGCACGGAGGCAACGCCGTGCAAAAGCTCTTCAGGATCAGTGCCGCGTACAGAAACGGTGGACCATAGAGCTGGTGGCGTCAGACACCACCAGCGGCCAAGTTGTTCCGGTTTCGCAACCAGCGCGAAGTTCGGGTCAGCAATGACGGCGACTGTGACCCGTCCGGCATTGCGCGAGGGCCGCGCGGCGATCCTGTATGGCGAGCGCGTTGACATGGCTTGAAGTTGGGCGCGGCGGCCCTATTATTCAAATGAATTGATATAATGTTCAAATTCACATCGTGCATTGGGCCATGAGACTCCGCAACCTCGATCTCAATCTGCTGCTGGTGTTCGACGCGGTGCTGCGCGAGCGCAGCGTGGTGCGCGCCGCAGATAGCCTCGCCATCAGCCAGCCGGCTGTCAGTCACGCGCTCAACCGGCTGCGCCATACATTGAATGATAAGCTGTTTGTCCGTACGCCTGACGGAATGAGCCCGACTCCGAGGGCCGAGCAGCTCGCGCTTCCGGTCCGCAAGGCGCTCAACGAGTTGCAGCTCGCGGTCGAGGGCGACACGTTCGAACCGTCAACCGCCGACCGACGGTTCACGATCGCGGTGAACAACTATGCGGCTGTGGTCGCCGTGGCACCGATCTTGGCCGCGGTACGCGCGCAGGCTCCAAATGTACGGCTGTCACTCGTGCCCAGCGGCACCCTCAATCTGCGCGATCGCCTGGATCGCGGCGAGCTCGATCTTGCAATGTCGGGGAGTGCCATCGCGGGGGAGCGGTTCGCCTCCGTGCAACTCATCGAGGACCGCTTCGTGGCGGTGCTGAGGAGCGGCCATCCCGCGCTACGAAGGAAGCTGACGTCGGCTTCGCTTGCTGGGCTGGAGCATTTGGAGATCAGCTCGAGCGGCGAGAATTTGGAGTTTGTAGATTCGTTCTTGAGAGTACGGAAGAGCGCCCGCTCTGTTGCCTCCGACGTACCCTATCTCTCCGCAGGGGCGGTTCTGGTGCAGTCGAACTTGGTGGCCATCCTCGGACGCAAGCTCGCGATGGAGTTCCGCCGCGCCTATCCGATCGAGATCAGGGAGCTGCCGTTCGAAGCTCCAGTTCTGCACAGCGTGATGAGCTGGCATCGGCGCTTTGACGATGTGCCCGCCCACCGATGGTTACGCAGTACAATTATCGGAACCGCCACTACGTTATGAGCGGCGGAGCACCATCGATGGCGCATGAACGGCGAAAGAGTAGTCGGCTCGATCCACAGCTGTTAGTTGCAAAGGAAGCATCGAAGGTGCTTGTCATTGTTCATAGCCGTGAGCCCATTTTATGGGAGGCTCCCGGAATCGTCTGTTTCATCCAGAATCTGTTTGGCCGCGATAAGATCGGCGGTACCAAAGCCCTCCGTAAAGCGATCGTGGATCGGCCGGAGGCAAGCAATGGCATCTGCGGGCGGCGCGGCGCCCCACCAAGGTCGCCGCCATCGCGCTCGCCAACAAACTCGCCAGGATGGCATGGGCGATGATGGCCAGGAACGAACGCTACAAGGAACCCGCCGCTCTCACGGCGTAAACGAGATCACAGCTGGACACACCGGTGTGAGGTAACGGTTGGAAGGGCGAACAGCACTTAATGCAGCGCCGGTCGGTCCGGCGATCAGGACAACCCACATGGGCCATGGCATCTTCGAATGCGTGCTTTTGATCGGGACCTGATCCGCGGAGGGCAATATGGCCAGCGGTCATGTGAACCGCGCAAACAGGCCGAACACATGGCCGCTCCGACCAGCGCCGCAAAGTGAAGATTCTCCTTGCCAACCAGGAGCCGTCCACACATGGCCCATTTTCGGCAGCGCAGACGGCTGGCCAAGTCATGTACAAACGTCGTCGATGGGCGGGCAGCGCTTGTAAAGTGTCGACATCAATCGCGCAGCTGGGCTTAAGGTTTGAACGCCGGTGGTTCGCCTTCGGCGTCCCGCCGCCTTTCCTTCCAATACGCCATGTTTTCCGCTCTGCTTGCCTTGAGCGGCTGGATCACTTGGGCAACCGCCTCGGGCATCGGATAGACACGCCGGCGCTTACTACGCCAGCCGGTGTGACTTCGTGCATAGTGCATCGACGCTGTTGCCGTCGTCTTGTGACCTGCAGCTGCGGCCACTTGCGCGGGCGACATCCAAAGCTTTGCGGTGGACATGCCGACGTGACGGGTCGAATACGGTGCCACTCGTTTGATGTGAATGCTCTCGCATGCCCGCGCGATCCGCGAGGCCAATTTTGCCCAGAGCTTACGGAAATCGACAGCGTCCTGCGCTCGCGACTTCAACACTGCCAGTAGATCGGAAAGATCGCTGACGCCGGCCTGACCATAATCTTGCAGATCAAGCTGGCGGTGTTTACCCAGCGCTCTCCCGTTCGTCGACTTGCCATTCCTGATGGTTAGGACGGTGCCCTCCAGGTTCGCCCACAGCCATTCGCCCGGACGCATGAAAAGGATCACATTGTGGCTCAGCAGACGGGCCGCCAGCCTATCGTCAGGGTGGTCACCATCCATCAGTCGGCGGATCAAGCGATTGAATTGGTGCTGCGGGATCGATCGACGTTTCCGGGCTGATGTCCGGCGCGGGCCGGACTTTCGCGGGGCGGGTCCTTGCCCGACCCGCATCAAGAGGCTCTGGACGTCCAAACACCCGGTTTCTTCAGCCTCGATCGCAACGCTAATCGCGGCGCGATACTGCCGAACCGTAGATGGCGCCCAGACGCAAGGCTGTTCCACGAACCACTTGACCACGCCCTCGACGTCGCAGGGGTCAACACCTGCGCGTTTGCAAAAGCTCAGGTATCGGACCAAGTAATCTCGCTCCGTATCAGGCGTTCTATCGGCAGCTAGTCCAGTGGCATCTTCACGCTTCATTACAACCTATGGTCTAGCTGACCCCTCGTTACTTGACGGAATTTAGGCCAACCGCTGGGATAAAGCAAATCGACCCGCTTAAGTTGCATAAAATAATATAATCGTCTGTGGCGAGCGCCCTTCGGGCCACAAACAGTACTGGAAGCCAGGCGCAACATACAATTGGTTGATTTCACGTGACTTTTTCAATAATTGTTCCAAACACGAAACATAAATGTCGCGGACCAATGACAATGATTTTGCTTAAGCCGGATCGCCTAGGGTGGTTCGTCCGCGCCAAGCGAAGGCAGCTCGGTTACACGCAGCACGCGCTGGCGGAACTGGCCGAGGTGGGGAGGCCATGGCTCGTGGAGTTGGAGCTAGGTAAAAGGCCGAACCCTGCATTGGACCGGGTAATCCAACTGCTGGCTGCCCTCGGCTGCGCGATGCAGGTGATTGACCTGAACGCACGCGCGGCGTCTCCATCTCAGCCTTTTTCGCTAGAGGCAAAAGCCAGCCAACTTGCGGGTAATGACGATGTGCAGGGGGCGGAATTTGCGAAGTCGCGTGCGTCAGTTCCGCAGAAGGCGACGGGGCAAGAGCGACCAGAAGCCAAGAACGCGATGTTCTTCGGGAGGGATTATGCAGTTGCCGATTTTGGCGCGGCAGGGATAGCCGTCGATCGGGGGCAGCTTGATCTGCCCAGCTATCGCGACGTACTCAGCTCAATGGTGGCGCTCGTTGTAAATACTGAGGCGCCGGTTTTTCAGGATGTGCTGGAGCGCAGAATCGCCAGTGCTCACGGGCATCGACTGACGAACAGGCTGAAGCTTGTGATCGCTTCGCTCACGAAAAGCTTTCCCTCCACTGCCGAAGGCGATCGTCGAGTCATCTGGGCGGGCGATCCCAGCAATATGACTCCGCCGCCGTTCCGGAGCGCCCCGTTGTCTCTGAGGAATCATTCCGACATCCCCGCGATTGAACTTGAAGCGCTGGCGGCGGCGGTTATGCCCGGACGCACGCCGGACCAAGCGATTACGGTGATGAGCCAGCACCTCGGACTGTCATCCGTGAGAGAGGCGACACGCGAGCGACTCTTGCGAGCGATCACAAACGCTTCGCGAAATGGCAACGAGATCGGCGGGTAAGTCTGCCATTACCGTTCGCGAAAGCCATGGATCTGGCTCGATCGTGCGGGTTCTACGAACCGCGGCTTTACGGCCGAAGTTTCGTTTTGGGCTTACGCTGTTGCTCTGACGGTGCCGGCATCTTGCCGCCGGCATCAAGGAACGCCTCGATGAGCGCGTCGCTCCACGCCTTCATTGCGACGGCCTTCTCCTCCATCAGCTGGTCGACCGAGTAATACTCACGCGTGACCTCTTGTCATTCGGCCTGCAATATTGGCTCTGACTCATATGTGGAACGGCCCGGGCTGCAAGGTCTTTCTCTGATTGAACAAGGGATGGCGGTGCGGTCATATGTTCGGCCTGTGAACGCGGCACCTGCCGCTGGCCACGATGATGTCCGCGGAAGCAATCGCCCATCAATTTTGCGCGCTCGAAGCGCAGTGAGTCAGGCGGTCTGATTGCTACCGGGAATGTCGTCATTCAGTGTTCATCCAGATTGCACCCTGCCTCCTCG